>DASRKU010000063.1:0-4083 GCA_035648815.1 Verrucomicrobiia bacterium
ACCCGCCCTTCCGCCTTCGCTAAAGCTTCGGCGGACAAGTCGGGCACCCTCCTCCCATCGGATGGGAGAGGGACGGGGTGAGGGTCCGCTCCGCTCCTTTTCTGTGCATTTTGCCGGGTATTCCCCTACACTAAGGTCATGCCGGACCATCTCGTGGTTAATGAGATTTACTTAAGCTTGCAGGGCGAGAGCACCTTCGCCGGACTGCCCTGCATCTTTGTCCGGTTAACAGCCTGCAACCTCCGCTGCTCATACTGCGACACCGCCTACGCCTTCGCCGAAGGAAAGAAAATGACGCTCGATGCCGTCGCGGACCATGTTGACCGCCTGGCGGCTTCGTTCCCGGAGCGTTCACTTGCGCCAGGTCCATTCCGGCTTCCGCTCGTGGAACTCACGGGCGGCGAGCCATTGCTCCAGAAATCATCCCTGCCGCTGATGCGCCGGCTCTGCGATCGAGGTTACACTGTGCTGCTGGAAACCAGCGGCGCACTGGACATTTCAGCAGTCGATTCGCGCGTGCGCCGGATCATGGATCTCAAATGCCCCAGCAGCGGCGAGTCGGATCGCAATTGCTGGCAGAATATCCAGCACCTCACCGCGGCCGATGAAGTGAAATTCGTGATCGGCACCCAGGAAGATTACGATTGGGCCAAAGGCCAAATTGCCGAGCACAGGCTGGATTCCAGATGCGCGCTCCTGGTTTCCTGGGTCCACCCGGTAGGGCTGCGCTGCGCGCAGCCGGACGCACTCAGTGCGCCCCTACCCCAGCAACACGAATCCTTGAAAAAAATTCCCGCAGGACAAAAACCGCTGTCCCGGCGGGAGCTCGCCGAACGCATCATCGCCGACGCGCTGCCGGTGCGATTCCAGGTCCAGATGCATAAAATCATCTGGCCTGCCGAACAGCGCGGAGTCTGAATGAACAACCGCGCCATTCTCAATCTGCTGCGCCGTTACGAGTCACGCAACGTGACGTTTCTCGATCCCGACGGCTCCTGGCCCATTGTCTGGGAGCGCGCCAAAGGGGTTCATGTCTGGGATGCCCAGCGCAGGAGATACCTGGATTTGACCGCAGGGTTCGGCGTAGCGGCGGCCGGTCATGCCAATCCAAACGTGGTGAACGCAGGCCGCAAACAAATGGGCCGGCTTCTTCATGCGATGGGCGATGTGCATCCCCATGCGGGGAAGGCAAGGCTGGCGCGTGAATTGAGCCGGATCACTTTCGAACGATGGGGGCGCGATGCGTCTCCTGCGCGCCAGAACCCGCGCTCCACAGCGGCAGCCGCGGGAAAAGTCATCTTCTGCAATTCAGGCTTTGAAGCAGTGGAAGCAGCTCTGAAAACGGCCGCGCTCCTGACAGGCAAGCCGGGCGTGATCGCCTTTGAAGGGGCCTACCACGGGCTGGGATACGGCTCGTTGAATGCCACTCACCGGCACCATTTCCGGGGCCCTTTCCTTTCCCAGCTCCGCAATTTCGGCCATTTCGTTCCTTTCCCCGGCAGTGCCTGCGCTCAACCGGCCGGCCCATCCCTCAAGTCAATCGAGGCGCAAATTGAAAAATTGTTTCAAACCAAAAAAATCGGCGCCGTGCTCGTTGAGCCCGTGCAGGTCCGCGGCGGCATCCATGTGCCGCCAACCGAATTCCTCCCGATGCTGCGCCACCTCAGCCGCAACCATGACGCAGTGCTGATCCTGGATGAGATCTACACAGGTTTTGGCAGAACCGGGAAATGGTTCGCGTGCGAACATTCAAAGGTCATCCCCGACCTCATCTGCCTCGGAAAAGCATTGACCGGCGGATTTCCGCTTTCGGCCTGCGTCGGACGGTCCGACCTGATGGATCGCGCCTGGCCCGCGTCGACCGGCGAAGCCATTCACACCAGCACGTTCCTGGGCCACCCCGTCGGCTGTGCAATGGCCCTGGCCCAGATCGATGAAATCCGACGCCTGGGACTTGTCGAGCGCAGCGCCAGCGCCGGGGCCTATCTGCTCAAATTGCTGCAGTCGCAATTCGCAGTCCCCGTCCGGGGCCTGGGACTTCTGGCCGGGCTGGAGCTCCGGTCGCCAGATGGATCGCCAGCAGGACCGCGATGCATGCGCGCAATCAAATCGATGCTGCATCAGGGGTTCATTCTTCTGCCCGAAGGCGAACACGGGAACGTGATCAGCTTCACCCCGCCGCTCACGATTTCCAAACCACAACTGCAGTCCGCCGTGAAGGCATTGGCGCAAGCCTTGAGCCGTAATTATTCAAAAAAAACGAGCATAACCACGGATGAACACCCATAAACCCAGCGCGGCAGGGCCGCAACCACAGCCAAAAGCAACCCTCACCCTAACCCTCTCCCAGCGGATGGGAGAGGGAACAGGAATCAACGCTTCGGATACTCATGCGCCATTGTTTGCAACCAACGCGTCGGTCAATTCTCCCTCTCCCATCGGATGGGAGAGGGCCGGGGTGAGGGTGCGTTTCAAATCTTTGCCAGGACAATGAAACTTTCCGAACTTCGGGCTTTGCTCACACGCGAGGGCATTCAACTGACAAAATCCCTCGGCCAGAATTTTTTGCACGACGCCAATCAACTCCGGCGCATCATCGAGGCGGCTCGATTAACAAAGCAGGACAAGGTCCTGGAAGTCGGACCGGGCCTGGGAGCCTTAACCGAATACCTGCTCGAAGCCGCAGGCGCTGTTCTGGCAATCGAGAAGGATGCCCGGCTGGCAAAGGTCCTCCTGTCGCGCTTCGACGCCGAAGAGCTCGACTCGCTGCCATGCGTCGACAAGGATTCGACTTCCGGCCGGCCAAGGCTGCAGTTGCTGTGCGCTGATGCGCTGCAATGCTTGAAACGGCAGCCTCGCGACTGGAGCGGCTGGAAACTGGTGGCCAACCTCCCGTACTCGGTCGCGTCGCCGATCCTGGCCGAATTGGCTTGCGGCGCCCGGGCGCCCGAAAAAATGGTCGCGACCCTTCAACTCGAAGTTGCCAAGCGCCTGGTGGCCGAGCCGGGCAACAGGGATTATGGCATCCTGACGTTGCTGGTCCAGTTGGATTTCGCGCCGCACGGCTGGTTCAAAATTCCGCCCGGATGCTTTTTCCCCGAGCCGGAGGTGGATTCGGCATGTGTGAGCCTGTGGCGGCGCCCGCAACCCATCATTGCGGAGGCGCAACGGGAGGTGTTTAAAACGATCGTGAAGCAGGCGTTCTCGCAAAGGCGAAAGATGATGCTTAAACTTTTGAAGGAGCACTGGGCTCAAAACGCGCTGGCGGACGCATTCAAATCCGCCGGCCTCGAACCTCAGGTTCGGGCCGAGCAGGCCAGCCTGGGTCAGTTCGTCCAACTGGCGCAGATGCTTGATGGATCGGCTTTGCGGAAAACAAACGTCCAGTTATGAGCGAGGAAATTTTCGATATTGTGAACGAGCGGGACGAAGTGATCGACCGCCGGCCGCGCAGCGAGGTGCACCGCCTTGGGTTGCGGCATCGCGCGGTCCACGCCCTGGTGTTCAATTCAGGCGGGCAGATTTTTCTTCAAAAAAGGTCCATGAAAAAGGATCGCCAGCCCGGCCTGTGGGATTCCTCGGCTTCGGGCCATGTGGATAGCGGCGAAGATTACGATCACGCGGTCGGCCGCGAATTGACAGAGGAACTCGGGCTGCGACTGCCAGCAGCCCCGCGGCGCCTCTTCAAGGCGGGAGTCTGCCCGGACACCGACCAGGAATTCGTCTGGGTCTATCGCTGCGAGGCCGAAGGTCCGTTTGATTTGCATCCGCTCGAAATCGAGCGCGGAGGCTGGTTCGATCGGGATGAGGTGACGCGCTGGATTGCGGAGCGTCCGCAGGATTTCGCCAGCGGTTTCCGGCTGATCTGGGAGCGATGGATTGCCGAGGGGATGCGCTAACCAAAAGGTTTTTAACCACGGATGGACACGGATAACTCCCTCAAGTCAGTGAGTCAGTGAATCAGTGAGTCAATGAATGAGAGAGGGTTGTCAGTGTTTCATTCTCTGACTCACTGACTCATTGACTCGCTGACTCAATAAGGGAAGGTAGGGCTGCGCTGCGCGCAGCCGGACGCACGCAGTG
>DASRKU010000064.1:0-4649 GCA_035648815.1 Verrucomicrobiia bacterium
GCATATCTTTGGGTGGCAATCGGGGGCGCGCTGGGCAGCGTCACACGTTTCTGGTTTTCGGGCTGGGTCGCAGAAGCAGCCGAACGCCACGCCAGTATCTTTCCCTGGGGCACTCTCGCCGTCAATGTTTCCGGCTCCTTCGCCATTGGCTGGCTGGCCGCCATTGGCGACCCCGCCGGCCGGCGATGGCTTCATCTGCCCCAGCGCGAGTTCTTCATGTACGGACTTTGCGGCGGTTACACGACCTTCTCCTCGTTCAGCCTGCAAACACTGACGCTCCTTCAGGACCGCGAATGGCTCCAGGCCGGGGCAAACATCCTCCTGTCCGTGGTCCTTTGCATGATCGCAGTCTGGGCGGGATACTTGCTCGGCTCAACAATGAACCTGACGAAAGGCAATTAGTATGCAAATTCCACAGGACGCCGCTCTCTTGCGAATTTTCATCGGTGAAAAGGATCGTTGGGAACACAAGCCCCTCTACGAGGCCATTGTTCTCAAGGCCCGCGAAATGCATTTGGCTGGCGCAACGGTCCTCCGCGGACCCATGGGTTTCGGCAAATCCAGCCGCTTGCATACTACAAAAATTCTCCGCTTGTCCATGGACCTCCCACTGCTCATCGAAATTGTGGATAGCGAAGACAAAATCAATGCCTTCCTGCCCGAGCTCGATAAAATGATCGGCGGCGGGTTGGTAACTCTCGAAAAAGTGAAGGTGGTCCACTACAGGTCGGAAACCGATGCTCCGGAAACCACGATTATTTAACCTATGTCTTCATTGAGCCAACAGCTTGTATCCATTCTGCAGGGCGCGCCGGACCGATCGGCAGGGCTCGAGAAAGCCCTCCACCTCGTGCTGGCCCACTTCAAATCAGAAACCGGAACCATCCACGTCCTGGATCACAAAACCCAAATGCTCCATTTGGCGGCCCAATCCGGCTTGCCACCGGCATTGATTGGAACCGTCCGCTCGATTCCCGTCGGAAAGGGCATCGCGGGGGAGACAGCCGCTCGCGGCGGCCCGGTGACAATGTGCAATTTGCAGACCGACGCGAGCGGAGTCGCCCGTCCCGGCGCCCGCGCCACAGGAGTGGGCGGGGCGCTCTGCGTCCCCTTGCGCAAAGGCAACGAAATCGTCGGAACCATCGGGGTCGGCACAATCCGCCCCTGCGAGTACACACCACAGCAAACAGCCGAACTGGAATCGATCGGCCGGCTGATCGGCGATCAGGCCAGCATTCCCAGGATTTAGCCACTGGAAAAAGGAATTGTCCCTCAGGTCAATTCCCGGCAATCTGTGCGCTCTTATGCAGCAGGTGAACCTGGGAATGATTGGCGGAGGCACTGTGGGCAGCGGCGTCTTTCACGCGCTGCAACACAACGGCTCTTTGCTCGCCTCACGCATCGGCGTCAAGGTCCACGTCCGCAAAGTAGCCGTCAAAGCCATCGATGAACCCCGGCCCTACCCCATTCCCGAGTCCCTCATGACCACCGATTGGCAATCCGTGGTCAACGACCCCGCCGTCCATGTGGTCTCCGAACTGGTCGGCGGCACCGGCCTGGCTCGAACCATCGTTCTCGCGGCGCTCAAATTGGGCAAACCCGTCATCACCGCCAACAAAGCCCTGCTCTCCGAACACGGCGAGGAACTCTTCGCGGCTGCCAGGCAATACGGCACCAATCTATACTACGAAGCCAGCGTCTGCGGCGGCATCCCCATCATCAAATCCCTCCGCGAAGGCTTCGTCGGCAACCGGATCACCCACCTCTACGGCATCGTCAACGGCACCTGCAATTACATCCTCACCCGCATGAAGCTCGAAGGGGCCGGCTTCGACGCGGTGCTCAAAGACGCGCAAAAGCAGGGTTACGCCGAAACTCCGCCGGACCTGGACATCGACGGCTGGGATTCGCAGCATAAAATCGGAATTCTTGCGTCGCTCGCGCATGGGTTCTGGGTCAACCCGAAACAGATTCACGTTGAAGGAATCCGGTCGATCAATTCGCTCGATATCCAATTCGCCGACGAGCTGGGTTACACGATCAAGCTGCTCGGGATCATCAAGACGGTTGGGCAAACAGCCGAAGGCGCCGCCAACACCTCCCGGATCCAGGTGTCGGTGTATCCGACCCTGGTCCCGAATTCGCATGTGCTGGCCGGCGTTAACCACGTTTTCAATGCCGTGTTCGTTCGCGGCGACGTCGTTGGCGACACTTTGTTTTATGGGCGGGGAGCGGGCAAGGATGCGACTGCCAGCGCGGTGCTCAGCGATGTCGCGGATGCGGCGCTGGACTTGATATTTACTACCAAGACCCGGGTCCCGCCCTTCGTGCCGCACGAATCCGATGGCGTCGTCGTGCCGATCCAGGATGTGGTCAGCCAGTATTTCGTTCGTCTCGATGTCCTGGACAAGCCGGGCGTCCTGGCGCAGGTGGCTGCGATTTTTGCGGGTTTGAACATTGGGATTTCGTCCGTGATTCAGCCCGAGGGCCACGAAGGCGAAAGTGTGCCGTTGATTTTCATGCTTCACACCGCCCCTGGCGGCGCTGTGAGCAAGGCTTTGGAACAGATTGGCAAATTGCCTGCCGTGAAAGCCAAGCCCGTTATGATACGGGTGGAGGATTTTAAATGATCCGGCGCTTCGCAGCCCGGCGGATTGAATCCGTTTACGCATGTCACTGATTGTTCAAAAATACGGCGGCACTTCCGTTGCGAACACGCAGCTCATCAAAAACGTGGCCGCGCGCGTTGCCAGTTACACCAAAAAGGGCGACCGGATCGTCGTGGTGGTCTCCGCAATGAGCGGCGTTACGGATAATTTGATCAGGCTCGCCAAGGAAATCATGCCGCTGCCGGAAGAGCGCGAGATGGACGTCTTGCTGGCCACCGGCGAACAGACCACCATCGCCCTCACCGCCATCGCCCTGCACTCCCTGAACATCCCGGCGGTCTCCCTGACCGGCGCGCAGGCCGGGATCGTGACGGACGGCGTGCATACGAAGGCAAAAATCCAGAATATCACTCCCAAAGTCGTGCACGACTTTCTGAACCAGGGCAAAGTCGTGATTGTCGCCGGCTTCCAGGGGCAAACGCTCCAGGGACAGGTCACCACGCTGGGCCGTGGCGGGTCTGATTTGACGGCCATCGCGCTGGCCGCGGCTCTGAAAGCTGACTTGTGCCAGATCTATACGGATGTTGACGGGGTCTACACCGCCGATCCGCGAATCGTGCCGGACGCCAAAAAGCTCGACGATATTTCCTACGATGAGATGCTCGAACTCGCCAGCCTGGGCGCCAAGGTGATGCAGTCGCGCTCCGTCGAGTTCGCCAAAAAGTTCGGCGTCATCTTTGAAGTCCGCTCCAGTCTGAATGACAACCCAGGAACGCTTGTGAAAGAAGAAACCAAGAGCATGGAAAGCATCGTCGTGCGCGGCGTCGCGTTCGACAAAAACCAGGCCAAAGTCACGCTGGTCGCAGTGCCCGACAAACCCGGCGTGGCGGCGCGCATCTTCAAGGCCGTGGGCGATGCGGCAATCAATGTGGACATGATCGTCCAAAACATCAGCCATGGCAGCGGCACGCGGGCGACGGACCTTTCATTCACCGTCGATAAGCCGGATCTTCTCAAGGCACAAAAGGTCATCAACGGCCTGAAGGCGGAAATTGGTTTTCAGGATGTCATTGCCACGGAAAACATCGGCAAACTTTCCATCGTGGGAGTTGGAATGAAGAGCCATTCGGGAGTCGCCGGAAAACTGTTTGAGACACTTGCCAGGGAAGCCATCAACATCGAAATGATCTCCACCAGCGAGATCAAGATTTCGGTCATCATCGACGCGGCCAAAGGCGAGCAAGCCATGAGAGCCCTGCACGCGGCGTTTTTGGGGTAAGCCTCAAAAGGCGCGGAGAGCCCCGGCAGATTAGCCGCAAAAATGCGCAAGAGGCGCAAAAAGGGAAACTTTTGGAACGCCGCTGAGGCTGGATTTTTGATTCTTCTCCCTCTCCCATCGGATGGGAGAGGGCCCGGGGTGAGGGTTTCTTCCTATTCCTTCTCACCTCTCACCTCATCCCTCTCACCTCCCTTAGAGGCGTTTCTGGAAATAGGCATCGATCGGCTTGAGGACCCCAAACTGAAGCAGGAGCAGGATGACGCCTGTGTAGGCGATGGAGATTCCAAAATCCCTGAGCAGGGCGCGGCGGGAGTAAGGCTTGGATACCTTCGTCAACAGTTGTTCCCCGCCCTTTTGCATGAGCACCAATCCAATAATATTAGTGAGCCAATACCCGATGATGACGCTGATTTCGAACGCCGGCTTGTAAAAGAGGCTGACGATCCAGGCAAAGAGGATCGCGAGCGGAAGATTAACGAAGAGGTCATTCCACCACGACAGCGGGGACAGCATGAAGCCGATCACCGCCAGAACTCCGCCTGAGACTTTTCGTTTCCAAGCCATGGCCAAATATTGTCGAAACGATCACATAAAATCATGGGATATACCATCTCCAACTCATTCTGGTAGGGCCGCACTGCGCGCGGCCGGCCTTCAAAGCGAAAAAAATGCGGCCTCCAGTTACGGAGGCCGCATCAGCACCAGAACTCAGTAGAAGGAAAATCAACTCACATCGCCGGCTCCACAATACGGATATTGTC
>DASRKU010000065.1:0-2465 GCA_035648815.1 Verrucomicrobiia bacterium
GGATCATTCCGCCCCCCATGGGAGCCTTCGGGTCGGCTTTGGCGGCGCCATGCGCGGGCACCTCGCGTCTCGCCATAAGCTCGCCGGTGCCCACGGCAACAAAACCCAGGGCACCCAGCCAGAACATCGGTATCGTCCATCGGCCGTCGGGACATTCGTAGGTGAACCTCACTGTGGACGTGCCTGCAGGGACTTCCACCGATTGAAACAACCCATCGTACATGCTGACCTCGGCCGGATGCCCGTTGATGGATGCCTTCCAGTTGGGAGTGAATGATTCCAGGCGAACCATCGTTGTGGGCCGCAGGCACCGGACTTCAACCTCGTCACGGGAGGTCGCATTCACTTCGCAGTCACGGCCGCTAAAATACGGGGTGAACTCCGGGAGTTCGTATATACCCATCACACTGCTGAGATAAACCGGACGCATCAAGGAGCCCAGTTTCTCGCCCGGATAGGTGACGACATATTTGACACCGACGATGCCATAGGCGGGCAGTCTCTTCCTGATAATCTGATTGTTTAGCGGATTCCTGCCCCGATGCCAGTTCGGCTTCGTATTCGTGGCATCCATGAATGGATCGAGGTGGTCCTTGAAATATTGAACCAGATATTTGTTCACCGGCATGTCGTCGTAATTCAATTCGGCCGCACCAAACGCCGAGCCGTAGTTCGGCAGGATTGGCCCGAGCGTATAAAAGCGCTGGAGGCCAAGGTGGTTTTGGAGGAAGGCCACGCCTTCCAGGTCGAATCTGAAATTTCTAGGAGCCGACAGGATCGGTGCGCTAAACAGGAGGACCGCTTCGAGTATTCCCAGGGAAGAAATCACCCAGGCGGAGTGTCTCCCCATCAGCGGCGTGCCGCAGCAGGCCAACGAGAAGAGAAGGACAAACAGGAGGTTCGCCGCAGCGTAGCCGACAAAGAAATGTCCTCCTGCGGTGTAGGTGCCATGAGCCACCGTCAGCCACAACGAGATGAGCAGGATCGCGATTGCGATGAGCACGGGAGCCAGGAGCGACGCCCGAGGCCTTGCGGACAGCTCGTGGATGGCGGTCGCGGACAACACGACGATTGAAAACTCCAGCGAAGGATTCAGCCAGCGTGCCAACACGATCTGGCTTAACAAAGGGATTTTGAGAAGGACATAGCTCGTCAGCGGTTCGCCGTAGATTTTGAGGATGCAGATCACTGCCCAAACGGCGAAGCACTGGACGACTCGATTGCGCCACTGCCACCGCACAGCTGCCATCGCCAGGACCATCATGGTAAAGCCGATGTATCCTGCCGTCGCGCCCCAATAAGAAAGATCAAGAGCCCCAATCGGGCCGTAAATGTAGGGAACAATCAGGGCAATCACGCCAACGCGAGGATCGATTGACGCGGCTCCGGAGTTGGACCGTCCGTCGTTGTAAGAAAAGGATAGAAAGTCCGCAAACTGGGCGACCAACGGTGAAATCAACAACACTGTCACCAAGGTGCAAAGGCCCAACTTGAGAATGAGACGCCTCAGGACGGCGCGAGGCAACTGGGATGCCCTGGCAAAGAAATAGACTGCCACGAGCAGGGCGTCGAGGAACGCCACTTCGGGGAACCCGGCATAAACGGACCAAACGGCGCCTGCGCAGAGAACCAGCCAACCACCCCTGGACTCTCGTTTCGCCGCTTCGATGGCCAACTCCATTCCGAGCAAGGCCATTGGCAGGAAGGCGATCGGATTGAACGCCGCATTCGCCATCCAGGAGAATGTGCCGTTCAGCTCGAAGAATACCGCGCCACAAAATGAGGCTGCGCCACCCAGACGGATTTTGCGCAGGTAGAAGAACGTGGAGATTCCGGCGAGAATCTGGAGTGAAATGTGAAAGTAGATCTGACCGGACAAGGATTTTAGGCAGAGGATAAACGGCAGGAACAGCGCAGCGCTTTGCATCTCGCCTGCGAGCGGTACACCCGTTCCTTCAAAATAATTCCATAACGGGACCCGCCCTCGAAACCAATCGATGGCCGCCCTCGTACCCAATGCTTGCGACGTGACCCCCATGTTCGACTCCTGCGTCGCGCGCCCCGGACCGACCGCTCCGCCGCGGCTTATCTGGGCAAAGAGTGCGAGCGGAAACTGTTGGCGCTGTCCAAGGAAGATCTGATAGCGGACCGTAAACGGAATCACGATCAGAGCGAAAAGTATGAAGCATAACCTTCCTCGGGTCATTGCCCTGAGGATGAGAACGATTCGAATGCTGTCAGCACGGATCTTGCACTTAGTGAGATTGCCTCGATTTAGCGGACACGCCGGGTAAGCTGGTTGGGCGCTCCCGAGGACAGGAGCTATAGCTTGCCGCAGGGAGCGCCCAAGCAGCGGTGGACGCGGGCGGACACCGATTCGGTGCGGCGGAAAGGACCTCATGAACAAGGCTGAGCACAATGGAGCCGGGGCAACGCCTCGGCGCCAGTACGATGAAACGTATAAA
>DASRKU010000066.1:0-4537 GCA_035648815.1 Verrucomicrobiia bacterium
GTTTGAGCACGTCCAGCCCTTTGATTTTCGGCCAGCGCACTGGCTTTGCCTTGTCGTAGGAGTCCACAAATTCGGTGAGCGCGTCCAGGTAGTCCTGTTGCTCCGCGTTCAATTTCGGGAACACGGCCAGCGCGTTCATCATTTCGGTGGCGGCCTCGTCTTCGCTGGCATCGTGAATCGGGCGGGGCAGGTAAAGCTGGCACAACTCGCGGTAGTTTTTGGGAACGTCTGCGTAACGGGCAAACGGACGGGCTTTACGTGTCGCGATTTTCATAGTTCGTCTTTCCATCGGTCTTTGTCGTATTCAGCGTGCGAGAGGAAGCGGAGCAGCGATGTCGCTGCCAAAACCGTGGCAAAGGCAACGTGAGGCGGCAACTCAGCGCCCAAGCATCTCGAAATTCGAAGTGAGCCAAACGGCACTGATGGATTTGACCAGGTTCACCAGCGAGTCGAAGCCCAGGGGTTTGATAAGGTAAGAATTGGCGCCTTCGGCGTAGGCCTGGCGTATGTCATCCTGCAGCTCGGAACCCGACAAAACAATCACTGGAATCCGGTTCCACCTGGGGTGCGCGCGAATCCAATGCAAAATTTCAAATCCGTTCGCGCGCGGCATTTTGAGATCGAGCAACACGAGGGCGGGCTCCCGCGTATGCTCCCCATCGGCGGATTTTCCTTTGCGGGTCAAAAACGCCATCGCCTGATCCCCGTCCTCTACGTTGACCAGCTCGAAATCCACGCCGGCTTTGCGGCTTGCCGCCTGCAGGAGCAGCGTGTCATTGGGATCATCATCCACGTGCAGGACGGTCCACCGCGCGTGCCGTCCCGGCCCGCATGCCGGCTCTTTTCCTTGCTGGTGCTTCATCACAACAGTTTAGTCCGATTCCGCTCATTTAGACACCACGAGGTCAGAATCGTTGCATGCTGAAAACCGTAATACCACCTCGGTCAGAGTCAAAAAGAATTTAGCCCAAGGCCGTCTCATGGGCGCAATTCACTTCTTTGGGTGGTCCCTCTCAATCCTAATCCTCATCTTAATCCTAATCTCCTTCGTGCATCCGGTAATCGGAATTGGCCCTAATTAAGCCCACCAGCAAGATTAGGATTAAGAGAAAGATTAGGAGCCTGGGCCGCGCTACCCAAAAAAGTGAAATGCGCCCCCGTCTCACCCCACAAACTCCAACTCCTGCCGGCGCGCAATCAGCCCCCGCTCCACACCCATGCCCAGGAAACGCCGGATGGATTCGCGGCCGCGCTCGCCGTAATCGAGCGTCCAATGATTGACGTACATCCCGACAAACCGGTCCGCCGACTCACGCCCCATGTCGCGGGCGTATTGCATCGCGTGCAGCACCGCCTCGGACCGATGTTCCAAACTGAATTGAATGCTCGCGGTCAGGATTTCGGAAATTCGTTTTCGCAACGCCGGCTCGAACCGCTTGTGAATGACATTGGCTCCCAGCGGCAGAGGCAATCCATCCTGCTCGCGACCCCACCACGCGCCCAAATCTTCGCAAAGCGCCAATCCCTCCTTTTCATATGTCAACTGCCCCTCGTGAATAATCAGCCCCACATCGGCCTCGCCCCTGTGCACCGCCTCAAAAATCCGGTCGAACGGCACGACAATGTGGTTCAATGCCGCCGCAGGCTTTTCCAGCCACAGTTGCAGCGCCAGAAACGCGCTCGTCATCGTCCCCGGCACCGCGATTTTCTTCGCCGCAATCTCCTTTTTTGAAAACCGCTGTTTCGCCACCAGGATCGGCCCGTATCCATCCCCCATGCTCGCCCCGCTGGGCAGCAACGCGTACTGGCCGCTCACATACGCATACGCGTGCACGCTGATCGCCGTCACGTCCAGTTCGCCGCGCGTCGCCCTCTCGTTCAGGGTCTGGATATCCTGCAAAATGTGCTCAAATCGCAGGCCGGGCGTGGAAATCAGGCCCTTGGCGAGCCCGAAAAACATGAAGGCATCGTCCGGATCCGGCGAGTGGCCCAGCGTCACGTTGCGTGTTTCCATTCCGCGCCATTCTCCCCCGCCTCAAAGCGCAATGTCAATTGCCTTGCTCTCAAAATGCCGCATGAGTGTTGGAGGAGCGCGGCTGTGTCGAAGACCAGCCGCAGCAGGCTCGATCCATGGCAGTGCGCTCAGGCGTTCGGACGTTCTGCGGCTGGTCTTCGACACAGCCGCGCTCCGCGAAAGGGGGAGAAGCTTGCGTTCACTTTTTCTCCCGGACTACAATCCGCGTCCCATGCTGAATCTGAACCTGCTCAACCCGCAACAGCGTCACGCGGTCGAAACCCACCGGGGGCCGCTGCTGATCCTTGCGGGCGCCGGCACGGGCAAGACCCGCGTCATCACCCACCGCATCGCGCATATGATCGAACGGGGCATTGCGCCCGGACATATTCTCGGCGTCACTTTCACCAACAAAGCCGCCCGAGAAATGCAGGAGCGCGTGTCGAAGTTGGTCCCTCGCCCAGGCGGCAAACGCCACGACGCCCAGGAACCGGACTCCCGCCCCACTGTCTGCACCTTTCATTCCCTGTGCGTCCGCATCCTCCGACAGCACATCGAGAAGCTCGGCTACAAGCGCAACTTCGTCATCTACGATGAATCCGAACAAATCGGCGCCATTAAAAAAATCCTGGCGCGGATTTCCGCAAAAGGGGAGAAGGCCGATCCCGCCGCCATTCTCGGTCTGCTCAGCCGGTTCCGCAATGGAGGCGAGCGCTCGATGGCCTTCGCCGATCCAGCCGTCCGCGCCATGGCGGAACATGTCCGCTCCCATTACGAATCCGCCCTGCGCGCCTGCAACGCGGTGGATTTCGATGACTTGCTGCTCCTGACCTTGCGCCTCTTCGCCGAACATGGCGAAGTCCTCGAGGCCTGCCGCGCCCGTTACCAATATGTCCTCGTCGACGAGTACCAGGACACCAACGCGGCGCAGTTCACCCTGGTCCACTCGCTGACGCGCGAACACCGGAATTTATGCGTGGTGGGGGATGACGACCAAAGCATCTACGGCTGGCGCGGCGCGGAGATTGCCAACCTGCTGGACATGGAAAAGCATTTTCCGGAGGTAAAAATCATCAAGCTGGAGCAGAACTACCGCTCGACCCATGTCATCCTCAAAGCGGCAAACGCCGTGATCCAGCACAACGTCCGCCGGCGCGGCAAGCAACTGTGGTCGCAAAAAGGCGAGGGCCAGAAAATCCTGCTGCAAACCTTCCCGGACGACGAAACCGAGGCGCGCAGCGTCGTCGAGCAAATCCAGTTCGCCCGCGTTGCCCGCCGGATTCCATGGGCCGATCAGGCGATTCTCTTTCGAACCAATGCCCAGGCGCGGCCGCTGGAAACCGCGTTGCGCCAGGCCGGGGTCCGCTACCACCTGATCGGCGGCCAGAGCTTTTTCGACCGCCGTGAAGTCCGCGATTTCATCGCTTACCTGAAAGTCTTCCTCAACCCGCACGACGACGTGAGTCTGCTGCGCATCGCCAACACCCCGGCGCGCGGCTTGAGCGACGTGACAATGGAACGCCTGCTCGCCGCCAGTCACGAACGCAAAGGCTCGGTGTTCTCGGCGATGAAACATCCGGCGGTGACGACGACGTTCCAGTCCAAAACCCGCGAATGCATTGAAAAGTTTGTCGAATGGATTGAGCAAACGCGCCAACACCTTGCGTCCCGCCCTGCCCTGCTTCAGGCCTGGGCGGAACGGTTCCTCGACGAAACCGGCTACTTCCAGGATCTCCGGCGCCAGGAGAAGACGCCCGAAGCCGCGGAAAACCGGATGCGTAATCTCAAGGATCTAATCGCAACAATGGATTCGCTGTCCGCATCAGGGCCGGAGCCTGCCGCCGCGCGCTCGGGACTGGAGAACCTGGGGTCGTTTCTCGAACAAATCACACTCGATGTGGAGCGAGAGCAGGAGGACGACGCGCCCGGCGATGCCGTGACGCTGATCACGATTCACAGTTGCAAAGGCCTGGAGTTTCCACACGTTTACATCGTCGGCCTGGAAAACGGCCTGCTGCCCCACTCCCGCTCGCAAGCCGAAGGCACCCTGGATGAAGAACGCCGGTTGTTCTACGTCGCCATCACCCGGGCCATGCAAACGCTGACGATCAGCCACTGCTCGGGTCGAAAACGATATGGCCAGCTCATGCCCTGCCATCCCTCTCCGTTTCTCAAGGACCTTCCCGCCGAATTGGTCGAGCACGCCGATGCAAAGGCCAGCCAGCCTGTGACAACCGAGTCCGGCAAGAACCTGTTCGCCAGCATTCGAGAATCACTGAAGTGATCGGTAGGGCTGCGCTGCGCGCAGCCCTCTAACTTCTCGAGGTTTGCCCGCCGCGCGTGCTTCGGACTTCGCCCTTTGGATTCTTCCCCAGTTCTCTCAACCACTGATGTCTCTCTTCCCGCGGCATGCGGGAGAGGCGTTCGACGGACCGGTAAAACGCCTCCATGTCGCCGCCGTGCAATTGCAGCAACGCTTCAAATCCCGGCACGTAGTCGTAGTAATTGGCAATCGTGTTCAAC
>DASRKU010000067.1:0-7566 GCA_035648815.1 Verrucomicrobiia bacterium
TCTTCGATGATCTGGAGGTTGGGCAGGTTCCAGGAAATAAAACGGAAGGGTTTGTCGCCTTCCATTAATTGATCGCCGCGCACTTTGATAAAATCGTGGAGAGCGGTTGGGGTGGCGGAGAAAGGGTAGGGCTGCGCTGCGGGCAGCCGGACGGCGAGGAGCAATGTGAGGCAGCAGAGGAGGTGGCGCATGATGTCAGGTTGGTAAACGTTGGCGGGGAGGCTTCTAATTGCCAAGCACAATTTCTTTTTGCGGCGATTTGATGGAGGGGATGGGGTGTATACCGTATTGGAGCGGGAGCGCGTGCGTGGTACATAGAGAATATATTCAGGCGTGAAACTTTTTTAGCTTGAGAATTTGGGAAATGTGACGATACTTGAACCCAGTTCAGGCGCATGAAATAGAGAAGTTTGCCGCGCCGGTTCTTTGGAATAACGTTGGAAATTTCCGAGTCTTTGACCGGAGTGAATTTCCCTGCCTATGCTCGTGATAAGAAACTATGTCCTTGAACCGTAGTCAACAAATCAAGGGACCCAAGTTGTGGTTGCAGCCGACGGGCCTTTACTGGAAGTCGAAAGCAATCCGACCGGTTCCACCTGTTTCTAAGAAGTTCACAGGAACTGTTACACACGGCTAAGGTGGGGTTTCTTTGAAAAGGCCCGCCTCTCGGAGGCGGGCTTTTTTTTGTACACACTTCCCCCGCGCCGGCGCCTCAATCGAATACCCTGGGCCAAGGCGAACGCGCCAGCGCGTGGAGTGCGTCCGGTTTACCGGCGCTCTGGATTGGGAGCGCTCGCAGCTCCGTCCTGCACGAGTGAGGTCGAACCCAGAGCGGCGCTGTAGCGCACGCACTCCACGTTGCTGGCGCGTCGGTTGAACACCCTGCGGTGGGCCAACGTTGCTGCGAGAAACACGCTTGCACGCCCGGCGGGTTCCGAGTAGCGGATCGGGGGTTGTATTGGTATGTTTCGAATATGGCGAGCGACGATTTGTTCGCGTCGGTTTCGACCCCGGAACCTGCGCCCGGGCACGAGGGGACGAAACCTTCGCTCCGGCACGAACCCCTGGCGGCTCGCATGCGACCGGTCGACCTGGATGAATTCGTCGGCCAGGCCCATATCCTCGGCCCGGGCCAGTTGCTGCGACGGGCCATCGAGGCGGACCGCATCCAATCGCTGATCTTTTACGGTCCGCCGGGAACTGGCAAGACGTCGCTGGCCCGGATCATCGCGCGGCAAACCCGAAGCAGATTCGAACGGCTCAGCGGCGTGGAATCCAACGTGGCCGATATGCGCCGGGTGCTTTCGGCGGCTGCAAACCGGCTGCAAAATACCGGGCAGTCCACCATCCTGTTCATCGATGAAATCCATCGCTTCAACAAGGCCCAGCAGGACGTGCTTCTCCCGGACGTGGAGAGCGGGGTCATCCGGCTGATTGGCGCGACGACGCACAACCCGTTTTTTTTCATCAATTCGCCGCTGGTATCGCGATCCCAGATTTTTGAATTGCAGCCTCTTGGCGAGGACGTGTTGTTTGTTTTGATGCAGCGCGCGCTGGCCGATTCCGAACGCGGGCTGGGCAAGATGAAGATTCAGGCCGATGAACCGGCGTTGCGTCACCTGGCAAAGGTTTCCGATGGCGATGCGCGCAAAGCATTGAATTCGCTGGAAATTGCGGTGCTGACGACAGTGCCGGATGCGCAGGGGACGATTCACATCGACATGGCGGTCGCCGAGCAGAGCATTCAGAAAAAGGCGGTGGTGTACGATGATGAGGACGCGCATTACGACACGATTTCGGCTTTTATCAAATCGATGCGCGGCAGCGATCCGGATGCGACCCTTTACTGGCTGGCGAAAATGATTCACGCAGGTGAAGACCCGCGGTTCATAGCCCGGCGGATCGTGATTCACGCGGCGGAAGACGTGGGATTGGCCGATCCGATGGCGCTGGTGCTGGCCAACGCCGCGTTTCAGGCCGCGGAATTTATTGGCTGGCCCGAGGCGCGAATACCGCTGGCCGAAGCGGCACTATATATCGCCACGGCCCGCAAGAGCAATTCGGTCGTGATGTCGATTGATGCGGCGGTGAAGGATGTGGAATCGGGGCGCACGTTGCCGGTGCCGGAGCATTTGCGCGATGCGCATTACAAGGGGGCCAAGCGGCTCGGCCATGGCCAGGGGTATGATTATGCGCATGATCATCCGGACCATTTTGTGGCTCAGGACTACCTCGGGTCGGACAAGCGATATTACGAGCCGACGGAGCAGGGGATGGAGAAAGAGATCAAGGAGCGGGTGGAGAAGTGGCGTGAAGAGTTTTCCCGGAAGCGCCGGGAGGGGGGATAAGGTCTCCAGGATGCCTTCCAATTCCAAAACGCCGCTGAGGGCCGAGATTCGCCGGCGGCTTGAAAAAATGGCGCCCGAACAAAGGGCCGGTGGTTCGCTGCGCGCATGCTCCTTGCTTGAGAAGCAACGCGTGTGGCAGCGCGCGCAGTCGATCCTTTTCTACGCGCCGATGCGGCTGGAGATCGATATATGGCCTTTGCTCCGCGATTCCCTGGCCGCGGGCAAGAGAGCGGCTTTGCCCCGATTTGATGTTCGATCGCAGCAGTACGACGCCTGTGTTATTCGCAATTTGCCGCATGACCTGGTGGCCGGACAGTTCGGGATTCGTGAGCCGGCCCAGCACTGTTCCAGTCTGGAGATGGAACAATTCGAGTTGGTACTGGTGCCCGGAGTGGCTTTCGACCGTCAGGGACGCAGGCTGGGGCGGGGCAAGGGATTTTATGACCGGTTGCTTTCAGGTGCCGAAAGCAAGGCGTGCGGAGTTGCGTTTGACGAGCAGTTGGTCGAAAAAATCCCAGTGGAAGCCCATGACCGGCGTGTTCAATGGCTGTTGACGCCTACGCAGTGGATTGAATTTCCGGCGATATGCAACCCGGAGGGTTGATAGAAAGTAGCCGGGGGTCAAGCGAAGCGCAGCGTAGCGACACCCCCGGATTATGTTGTGAGTTTCTCATTGACCCAAAAGGGGTCGCAGAACTCTGGCATCCCTCCAGGATGCACGATGCACGCAAAAATTACCGGAGGTCTCCGCAAGGCTGCGACCTCCGGCTACTATCTGGCAACCCTCCGGGTTGGGGACAAGGGAGTAGGAAGAAAAAACGGGTCAATGACCCTGGTTCATTGAGCTGGGAAGAGCTCCCGTCTCCCAGCCCTGAGGCGCGTTCCACGGACGGGCGGAGAGGTTATCCGATTCTGTGGTGGCGCATCCAACCAGGCTCGACGCCGCCGCTGCGAGGAAAAGAAGAAGAAAACAGTAACTGGACACCAGCCGCTTCATGACGTCGGATAAGCAGGGATGACCTGGTCGCCTTCCATGACATCACCCAGCTGCCAGCCGGGCATCACGTTGGCGATGCAGCGGTCCTTCTGGACACTGGTGACTCTCACTTTGGCAACGAGTTTGCCGTCGCGATTGACCAGCAATTGGCCGTGCTCGAGGACGCCCTGGTTCTCGCCGACGTTGAGGACAACAAAGCCCCATTTCGGGTCGGAAACCAAAATCCTGCCCTTGAGAGCGGCGGGCAATCGCACGCGGTAATCGGGATCCCTGTAAATATTGAGTTCGGTTTCGAGCTTGGTGATGTGTTGTTGCTGGCCTTTGTTCACCGCCTGGGCTTCGGAAAGCATGTCATCAGTCTGCTTCAAAGTTTTCCCAAGGTTCATGACCTGCTGTGCCGTGAAACCTGTGGCCTTGTAGGCGGCAAGGTCAGCCTGGGCATCGTCGCGGTCCTTCTTGGTTTTGCCCAACTCCTCCGCGAGCTGGCCGGCGCGTTTGTTCTGGGCCGCGGCTTCGGCAACCGCTTTGTCCCTCTCGCCCTTCGTCGTGTCCAGTTCCTGCTTGGTCAGGGTTAACTCGGTCTTGGTCTTGTTTAAATCGCTCTTGGTCTTCGTCAGATCCGCATACGTGGTGTCGTACTTGGAATGCCAGTCGTCCCGCTCGGAAATCAACGTGGTGATCTTTTCCTTGACCTTAAAGAAGTTCAAACCGCCTACAGCCAGTCCGGCGATGATAGCGACAATCAAACTGATTCGAATCAACATGGTGATTTAATGCTAATCGATTTAACCAACCGGAACAGCGTAAAATGCGCCGCAGGTGGTGTCAACCCTGTTCGAATGTTCTCGAAGATTTCAATTTGCATGACCGGCCTTCGCCGACTTGCCTCCCGGCCGATTTCCAATATCTTTGGCGGCCATGAAGTATCGCCGCTTTGGACGCACGGAACTCTCGATGCCTGTATTCTCCTGCGGTGGCATGAGGTACCAATACAAGTGGCAGGATGTCGACCCTGCGGAAGTCCCCCTGGAAAACCAGCAAAACATCGAAAAAACGATCCACCGCGCCCTCGAACTGGGCATTCATCACATCGAAACAGCGCGCGGTTACGGGTCCTCGGAAATGCAGCTCGGCAAGGTGCTCCCGAGCCTGCCGCGGGACAAAATCATCGTCCAGACCAAGGTTTCGCCCAGGAGCACAGCCCGCGAATTCCTGGAAACCTTCGACACGTCGATGAAGTATCTGCGATTGGATCACGTGGACCTGCTGGGGTTGCACGGGATCAACAATCGCGAGCTGCTCGACTGGTCCCTGCGCAAGGACGGCTGCCTGGCGGCGGCGCGAAAACTCCAGAAGGACGGGCGTGTGCGCTTCATCGGTTTTTCCACCCATGCGACCACGGACATCATTTTGGAGGCCATTAACAGTGGCGAATTTGATTACGTGAATCTGCACTGGTATTTCGTCAATCACCTGAATTGGCCGGCGGTCGAAGCGGCCCGGGCCCAGGACATGGGTGTGTTTATTATCAGCCCCAACGACAAAGGGGGGAAGCTTTACGAACCCACGCCGAAGATGGTGGAGTTGTGCGCGCCGCTGAGCCCGATGCAATTCAACGACCTTTATTGCCTTGGCCGGCCGGAGGTGCACACGCTGAGCTGTGGCGCGAGCCGGCCGTCGGATTTTGACGAGCACGTGGAGGCGCTCAAGCATTATGACAGGATTGCGGAAGTGATCCCGGCGATTGAACGGCGATTGCGGAGCGAGATGGACCGGGTGCTTGGGGCTGAGTGGTCGCGCCGGTGGTTTGAGGGGGTGCCCGCTTTTGTGGACGTCCCTGGCGAAGTGAACATCATGGAAATTCTGCGACTCTGGACGTACGCGAAGCCGCTGGGCCTGCTGTCGTGGGCCAGGATGCGCTACAATTTGTTAGGGCAGGGGGACCATTGGTTTCCCGGTGAAAACGCGGGCAAGGCAGCGGAACTGAATCTCGAGCGCGTTTTGGGCGCGAGCCCATTTGCCGGCAAGATCCCGGCCATTCTCAAGGAAGCGCACGGATTGTACTACGAAAAACCCGTCAAACGCCTGAGCGAGAGCTGAGATATTTATTTCTTCGCCTTCGGCGGCGGCGCCGGTTTTTCGTCCGTAACCGGCATGCTGAGAGGTGCGCCGACATTGAGCTGGGAAATCACGGCGTCGGTTAGATCGCCGCTCTCTGTCCAATACAGGACGTTGGGCGTGTAATAAGGACCCGTGGGATCGGCCGCGTAGCTCTGAGACCCGGTGTCCAGCACCAGGGTGTAGTTTGAAGCCTTTGCCTTGCTTTCAATCGTCAGCTTGATCTCGTCCAGGAGATTTTTCCGCAGCCGGGTCTTTTGTTCGCCAATGGTCACGGAGGCCTGGCGCTCGAACTGGGTGATGTTGTCTTCGCTGGCTTTGAGGTCCTTGAATTTTTCCTCAGCCGCCTTTTTGCGCCGATCGCGCTCTGCGCCCGAGACCGCCTGGTTGTTGGAATCCTCCACGAGTTGCTGGTATTCCTCCTTGGATTTCTTCCAGCCATCCAGCAGTTCCTTGTGTGTTTTCTCAAGCTCCGCCACCCTGTCCTTGAGCGCCGCGGTGACTTGCTCGGTTCTCCAGTACTTTTCGAAAACTTTTTGCAGGTTGATGGTGGCGATCCGGGCCTGGGCCAGCGCCGAACCGTTCATGAGAGCGAACGCCAACATGGCCAGTAACAGCTTTTTCATCACTTTTTTCATAAGATCAAACAATCAAAATCCGCCAGGGCCGCAACTCAAAATTGTATCCTGCTGAACACAGCCTCGTGGTGCGGCGGTGTGCCATGGAAAGTCAGCGGATCTGTGCCCGGGAAATTCGTGGACAGGGTGGTGCCCACGATGTACGCCACGCCGGCCGTTGTGTCGAACGCGACGGCGTTGGCCTGGTCGTTTCGCGATCCCCCGAAGTACGCCGAAAACAGGCTGTTTCCCGACGGGTCCAACTGGACGACAAACCCGTCGTTGATCGAGTACGGGCGGATGCTGGAATTGGTGGCGCTGAACCCGGCGGGCAATGTCGCAAATACGTTCAAGTCGGCAAAATTGGTTTTGGAGGAGGTGATCCCCACCACGTAAGCATTCTGTGCCGCATCGACTGCGATGCCCAGGCCCTCGTCGTTGTTCCGGCCGCCAAAGACGACGGAATAGCCGCCATTGGTGCTGCCGAACGGATCCAACCGCGTCACGAATACGTCCGAATTAAAATTGGTCCGGCTTGACCAGGCCGTAAAAATACTTTGTGTGACGGGAAAATTCGTCGAGAACGTGTAGCCTGTGACATACGCATTGGCCGATGAGTCCACCGCCACAGCCATCGCCACGTCATTTTGAAAACCTCCCAGGTATGTGGAATAGACCAGCGAACGCCCATCGGGAGACAACTTGCTGATGAACCCGTCCGTGGCCAGGGAATGGTTGGTGCCATTCATCGTGCTGGAAATCGCGTTCGTTGTCGGAAAATTCGTCGACGCCGTTTGTCCAACAACATAAGCGCAAAAGGCTGAATCCACGGCGATTCCCTGCCCGTTCTCACGGTTTGTGCCGCCCAGGTAAGTGGAATATTCCAATGTGGAACCGTCCGGACTGAACCGTGCCACGAAGGCATCGCCCGCAGCATGATAGGACGCGCCGCTGTAATTTCCTGCGCCGCCGTAGGTCCCCTGCAAGGGGTTTACGATTGGAAAATTTTTGGATCCGGTCAGACCGGTGACATAGGCCCGATCCAGGCTGTCGACCGCGATCCCAAGGCCCACATCGCGTCCATCGCCCCCGAGGTAAGTCGAATAGACCAGCGCTCCGTTCGTATCGAGCTTGGTCACGAACGCATCCAGCAAAAAGACCCGCCGGGCATTGAGATTGGTCCCGCCCAGGCGCGGCTGAAAGGCGTTGGTGATTGGAAAATTACCGGAATCGGTGTACCCGGTCACCAGGGCCTCTCCCTTTGCGGTCACAGCGATCGCGAACGCCGCGTCCTGCCCCCCGCCTCCCAGATACGTGAGGTAACTCAGGTTGGTCCCGTTGCTGAACTTCGCCACGAACCCGTCGCCAAACACACTGTGTGACCCTTGAAATTTGGGCCGCAATGCCCCGGCTGTCGTCGCCAAATCCCGTGACAAGGTTTCGCCGGCAATCCAAACGTCCCCGCTGCCATTCACCGCCACGCCCC
>DASRKU010000068.1:0-4453 GCA_035648815.1 Verrucomicrobiia bacterium
CGGTAGGGCTGCGCTGCGCGCAGCCTTTAAGAATCAGGGCCCCGTCTCAGTCGTCAAACCCACCCTGGTGATGTCCACCTGCTGCAGAACATCCAGCACGCTGATCACGTTCTGATAATCCACACTGGCGGCGCCTCGCACAACGACGCTCGTCTCCGGATCGCCCGCCTTGAGTGAAGCCAGAGTGGCCTTGAGCGCCGGCAAAGCGACCACTTTGTCGTTCAACAATATTTTTCCCGCTGCATCAACCAGAATCCGCGTGACCTTCGGAGGCGGCGCCGGGGCATCATTCTTCTTCGGCGACGGCAGATTCATTTCCAAGTCATTCGACAACTGGGGTGTGGTGATAATGAAGATGACCAGAAGGACAAACGCAAGGTCCAGCAAAGGCGTTATATTCAGCTCATTGAGCGAGCCGTGATGTCCTCTGGAAACTTTTTTCACCGGACGCTCAGTTGGAGACCTTCTTCGTTGTCCGCGGATTCAACATCGAACCGAACGACAAATGTGGATGGGAATCCTTTCGGGGGCGGCCGGCTGATTGCCGCTGTCCCAGCCACCGCGACTTTTACCGATTCATCCCATCGCGGGTCTCCGGATCCGCGCAGCCACCGGTGCTTCTCGACATTGCCTTCGGCAGAAACGGTCAACTCCACTTCGGCGGTGAAGCGGTCGTCCTGCAAATTCTCCGGACGGTTCCAATTGAACCTCCCCAATCCCGAATCTGAACAAACCTTCGACGCCCGGGAACGCCTCCGGGAATTTTTGAAGCAAACGCCCGGATCGGAGTTTCTTTACCTGAGTTTCCAGGACCTGGTCAGGACCACGCGTTGCACCCCTCGGCATCTGAGCAGGATTTTTCAGGAAGTGGTTGGAATGTCCTTCCGGCAAAAACGCGCCGAACTCCGGCTCTCCAGGGCCCGTGAACTCCTGGCCACCACCGAATCCAAAGTCGTCCACGTCGCGCTGGAAAGCGGATACCAGTCCTTGAGCCTGTTCAACCTCATGTTCGCCCGCAGGTTTGGCACGAGCCCGGCAAAATGGCGTCGCAAATACCAGCAACCTAAAACCAAGACCTCGACCTACCGCCGACTCCACCTGCCTCGTCCTCAGGAAATTCCTGCAACCCGCCAAACCGCGCCTTCCTGAGACGCGCGCCAGGAGCGGGGACGGCTCGTCCCCGTGTTTTTCCATCAATGAATTCCTGGGGACGGGCCGTCCCCACCCCTCCGCTGACAAGCAATTTTGCTCGTCCCGGGATCACTTCGGCACTTATCCTGCGCAGGAATGTCGGATCATTATCGCCAACTTCTCGACGCAACTGTGGAGCACTTGCTGCAACTCGCCGGAACGGGAGTGCGTTTTGTTCCGGTTTCGTCCGAAACCTGGGCTGCGTTCAATGCGGAGTCTGCCCGCGTTCCCGGCATCCGGATTGCCTCCAAACCACTCGGTTCAGCGAGCCTGCAGCCTGCCCGGGCATCCGCCACTCCCAACGCTCCCACAAAAGAAATGGCATTCGCGGAAGTCCGCCTTCGTGCCCTGGCTTGCGTTAAATGCCCCCATCTCGCATCTACCCGGAAAAATGTCGTCTTTGGAGTGGGCAACATCGACGCGCAATTAATGTTTGTGGGCGAAGCACCCGGGGCTGACGAAGATATGCAGGGCGAACCTTTTGTTGGCAGGGCAGGACAGTTGCTGACGCGAATTATTCAGGCCATGGACCTCTCTCGTGGCTCAGTATATATCGCCAATATTTTAAAGTGCCGCCCCGATACCCCCGGCCAGACCTCGGGCAATCGCAAGCCGACCAGCGATGAAATGGCTACCTGCATCCCTTACCTGCAGGAACAGATCGATTTAATCCGGCCCAAAGTGCTTGTCGCGCTCGGTGCCACGGCCGTTGAGGGTCTATTGGCCAAAACAATTGGCATCACGCGGCTCCGCGGCACATGGCAGACTTACCGCGGCATCCCGCTCATGCCGACCTATCATCCGTCTTACCTTCTGCACAACCAGGCTTTGGGAGAAAAACGAAAAGTCTGGGAGGACATGCTCCAGGTCATGGGGCGATTGGGCATGCCGGTCAGCGACAAGCAACGCAACTTTTTTCTCAGGAACCAATGAAGCACATTGTTCAGCCGCTGCTGGACTGGTACCTCCATTCCTTAAAATCGGGCGGGTATCCTCTGGTCGCGCTCCTGATGGCAATCGAAAGCTCCATTGTCCCGTTGCCCAGCGAAGTGGTCATCCCGCCCGCGGCGCACCTGGCCTGGAACGGCGGCATCGATTTCTTTGGATTCCACTTTTCTCAATGGGGCGCCCAGGCCGGCCTGGTCATCGCAGGGGCCCTCGGATCATGGATTGGCGCGACGTTCATGTATTGCTTCGCGCGCTTTGCCGGGCGGCCTCTCGTGTTGCGTTGGGGAAAGTACCTGTTCATACCGCCGCACAAAGTGGAGGGAGCCGAGCTCTGGGCATCCACATACGGCCCGTTCGGAATTTTTGCTTCCCGCCTGCTTCCTGTCGTGCGGCACCTTATCGGAATCCCCGCAGGGATTGTCCGCATGAACTACTTGAGCTTTTCGCTCTATACCCTGCTCGGCTCCGCGCTTTGGTGCGCCGTGCTGTGCTGGCTCGGAGTCAGGGTCGGGGCGGATATCAACCAGGGCGAAATGCATCGCGTCACATTCCTGCTGCTCGGATTCCTGGTGGTGTTGGGCGCACTCTATTACTTCTTCGTGCACCGGCACATGAAACGCGCAAAGTCTTAGCCGTAATTATTCATTTGAACCACGGATCCCGCAATGGCGGGACGGATGAACCCAGCGCGGCAGGGCCGCAACCACGGTCAAAAGCAACCCTCACCCTAACCCTCTCCCATCCGATGGGAGAGGGAACAGGAATCAACGCTTCGGATGCTCATGCGCCATTGTTTGCAACCAACCCGTCGGTCAATTCTCCCTCTCCCATCGGATGGGAGAGGGCCGGGGTGAGGGTGCGTTTTAAATCTTTGCCAGGAATGCGTGAACTTTCGACACTGCTTCCTTCACTGGTTGACCTGGATCAGCGTCTTCACCGCGTGATTGCCCTTGGCCATGCCCTGGAACAATTGCGGCAGGCGGCTTAAGGGACATTCTCCATCCACGAAATCCCCGGCTCGAACGGCTCCAGCCTCCACAAATTCCAGGGCGCGGCGAATCGTTCGCGGCGTATGATGAAAGCTGGCCAGGAGCGTGAGGTCTGAATAGTGAATGATCGACGTGTCCAGCGCCACGGTTGTTCCCGCCGGGCAACCGCCGAAAAAATTCACGGTCCCACCCTTCCGAACCAGGTGCACCGCCGCCTCCCAGACCGCGGGCGCGCCAACCGCCTCGATGACCACATCGAATTGCCCGGCGCCGGCGTCTCGGATTTTGGCGACGAGATTCGAGCCTTCCTTGATGTCGACAACGTGGTCTGCGCCGAGTCGTTCCGCCGCCTGCAGCCGAACCGCGCGGCGGCCGGCGACAGTAACAACGCAGCCCAGCTTTTTTGCCAGCGCGACAAACATCAGCCCGATGGGACCCGCTCCGAGAATGAGCACGCGCTGGCCGGCCCTGATAAGGGCATCCTCAATTCCTTGCACGACGCACGCCAGGGGCTCGATCAATGCCGCATCGGCGAAAGCGGTGTCAGGTTGAAGACGCAGAAGGTTTTTGCGGACGATGCGCTCAGGCACGACGATGGATTGCGCGTACGCGCCATTTAAGAATAACAAGTCATCGCAAATATTCTCCTGCCCCTGCCGGCAATGGAAGCAGTCGCCGCAGGGCGCGGAATTTGCCGCCACAACCCGGTCTCCGACCGCCCATGGCGATGCTGTGCCATTCCCCTGGGGAGACTGCATGGCTGAGATTTCCTCGATGACTCCCGACAGTTCGTGGCCGAAGACCGCTGGAGGCACGATCATTTTGGCGTGATAACCGCGCTTGAACACTTTCAGATCTGTCCCGCACGTCAGGGCCGCTTTGATGCGCACTCGTATCTCACCGGGCTTCAAGGCCGCAGGTTCCAGATCCTCGATGCGAACATCTTCTTTCCCGTACAGAATGGCGGCCTTCATCGGCCTTATTAAACGCCGGGTCAATCCAAAGCGGAAGCACCGTTTTGGGGACACACCAACGGCCCCGTCGCAGGCTATGTCCCTGCTTCGTGGCAGGAATTCTGAGCGCCTCCGATATCCCCCAAACTGCCTGCGGCCGATCGAACCAGCGGACTTTTGACAAAACTGGTTTCACGCAGATAAATCGGCTCCAGCTTTTCGCCCGCCGTGAAATTCTGTTTGCTCAAAGCGATACCCCCGACAATAGCCGCCCTTGGGAACACATTTCTGGCCCGGGGAAACCAGCCCGTAATCTCCGGGCCCGCCACCATCTCCCCTTTGCTCCCGAGCAGCTCCACCTCGGCCCGGGTG
>DASRKU010000069.1:0-2485 GCA_035648815.1 Verrucomicrobiia bacterium
GCTTCACCGCGGAAGTCAGCCCCCACGGAACCAGGCTCCGCTGCATCGTGAAAGATTCCGATGACAATTTACTTCTCACCACGGACATGGAGACTGCCGGGAAGGTCTGGTTCGCGGATGGGCAATTGATTTTCCACGAAGGCACCGTGACCGCTCCTCCTGACGGCTCCTATGTCATCGCGGAATACCAGCCAAAATCGGGCACGCGTCTGCCGATCGAGGTGAGCGTCGGCAAACAACTGGAGCAATTCAGACGCAAACCCCAGAAGGTCCCCCCGGTTCACGACTCTGACCAGTGATCGGGTGCGTCGTCCGCCAAAGATTTCGGTTGCCCAGTCCAATTCCAGCGGTAAGGATTCGGCCCGAAGCTATGTCAAGCCCAAGAGTCGCCGAACCTGCCGACAACCAACTGGTGCAGGGTCTGGGGCTCCTGGATTCCACAATGATCGTCGCGGGCTCGATGATTGGGTCGGGCATCTTCATTGTCTCCGCGGATATCGCGCGTCAAACAGGATCGGCCGGGTGGCTGCTGGTGGTCTGGCTCATTACCGGATTGCTGACGCTGGTCGGTGCGCTCAGTTACGGCGAGCTGGCTTCGATGATGCCGCGCGCCGGCGGGCAATATGTTTACCTGCGCGAAACGTACGGCTCGCTCCTGGGATTTCTTTACGGCTGGACCTTGTTCCTGGTGATCCAGACCGGGACGATCGCGGCTGTGGCGGTGGCGTTCGCGCGATTCCTTGGAGTGCTCGTGCCGGCCGTCTCCCCGACTGCCTGGATCATTCAGCCAATCCATCTCTCAGCCCGTTATGCCCTGAGCCTTTCCACCCAACAGGCAGTGGCCATCTCGGTCATCGTCCTGTTGAGCGCCCTCAACACGCGCGGACTGGCGCTCGGAAAAATAATTCAAAATACGTTCACCTCGGCAAAGACTCTGTCCCTGGCCATCCTGATCGGAGTCGGATTTTTCATCGGCCGCAATCCCTCCGTGCTCAAGGCCAACTTCAGCCATCCCTGGTCGCCTGCGGGAGTCGCAACCATTACTCCGGACCTGGGTTTTTTGCCCGCCGTGAGCGCCACCACCGCGCTCGGTTTGTTCGTTGTCATTTGCGTCGCGCAGGTGGGCTCGCTCTTTTCCTCCGTCGCATGGGAAACCGTCACGTTCACAGCGGGCGAAGTGAAGAATCCGCGCCGCAACGTGCCGCTCTCATTGATATTGGGCACCTCGCTGGTGATCGGCCTCTATTTTCTGGTCAACCTGGCGTATCTGTTCCTGCTGCCCGTCGGCAGCATCCAACATGCGCCCGATGACCGCGTTGCCACCGCGGCCATGCAAACCGTCTTCCACAATACCGGCGCGCTCATCATGGCGGCAGCCATTCTGGTTTCAACCTTCGGCTGCAATAATGGGCTGATCCTGACCGGCGCGCGGGTCTTCTACGCCATGGCCAGGGATGGATTGTTTTTCAAACGCGCAGGCAAACTCAACGCCTTTCATGTCCCCGCCGCAGGCCTGGCGCTCCAATGTCTCTGGGCCTGTCTGCTCGTCCTGCCCCGGACTCGATTGCAGGACGATCCCGTCACACACCTCGAGCGATACGGCAATCTCTACAGCGATTTGCTGGACTACGTCGTTTCCGCCACGCTGCTCTTTTACGTCCTGACTATCGCCGGATTGTTCATCCTGCGCCGCCGTCAACCCCAGGCCGAGCGACCCTATCGCGCGTGGGGATACCCGGTGTTGCCGGCCTTGTACATACTGGGAGCCGGCACGATCATGATGGTGTTATTCCTGTACAAAACCCAAACGACCTGGCCTGGGCTGCTGATCGTGCTGGCCGGTGTGCCGGCGTATTTCTGGTGGAACCGCCAAAAGCACTGACTCTATTAACCACGGATGCACACGGGTGGACACGGATTTGATGGGTAGGGGCGCACTGCGTGCGTCCGGCTGCGCGCAGCGCAGCCCTACCTATCTTTATCCGTACGCTCCCTGTGGCCGCGTTCGTGAGAACGCGGCTGACTTTCTTACCTCGTAGCAGTCGACGTGAGGAGACTCCATCTTTCTTCCAAACCCGCCATCGTTTGAAGTCTCCTCACGTCGACTACTACCTTGAGACGGATGCGCGGCACTAACCCGACATTTCCTTGACTTCCCAATCCGCGTGCGTCAATAACCCGGGGTCAACCAGCACATTGCCGCCGTCCAAACAGCCGCATCATGAATTTGTTTCGACGCAAGAGCGTTACGGACCTTCAAGCTGAGGCTTTGACGGACAATAGCCTGCACCGGGCGCTGGGACCCGTGAACCTGACAGCCCTGGGTGTGGGAGCCATTATCGGCACGGGTATTTTTGTGCTCACCGGAACCGTCGCCGCGCAAAATGCCGGACCGGCCGTGGTTTTGTCCTTCGTCCTGGCGGGAATTGCCTCCGTTTTTGCCGCCTTGTGCTACAGCGAATTTGCGTCCCTCGTGCCCATGGCC
>DASRKU010000070.1:0-5266 GCA_035648815.1 Verrucomicrobiia bacterium
AACATTCCCAGGCGCTGTAATTGAAAGCCACTCATCCGGTCGTCTCCTCACGAGGTTTTGTGGGTTGAACGCCATCCAGACAAGCGACGATGGCTTCAATCACCCGTTTCGACTCGTTGGGATCTCGGACGCGGATGGACACGACACCGGCTTGTTCGGCTGGATAGTCATTTCCACCAGGAAACAAGGCATCCCCGATAAAAATCATCTCCTGAATCGCAATGCCAAGTGTATCCCGGAGTTTTCGAATCCCGTAGGCTTTATCAATGCCCGGCTTGGTGACGTCAACGGAGGTCGTGCCGCCCAGGCGCACGGAAAACTCGGGGATCAGTTTATCGAGCAGGGTTTTAATCTTCTTCCGCTTGGTGAAGTCAGGGTCCCATTTCTTCTTTTCTTCGATGGGAGCCTGCTGCCCCAATGCGGAGTACGTAATCTGGCTTCCCCGGTCTTCAATCTGCTCTCCCCAAACCTTTTCGACCTTGAAACCCGCTGCTTCGAGCGCCTGCTTAAGCGAATTGATGATCTTCTTCTTTTCATCCGCGGTGAAATCTTCTGAATAGATCTTTTTCCATTCTCCTGCGTATTGGAAAAATTTTGTTCCACAGGTGGGAAGAAGAGATAGATTCTTCAGGTGTTCGTCATGGGGAAGATTGGAGAGCACTTGTTTCTTAAACTGCGGCCAATCGCCTCCTGAAATCACGGCCACCTTCACAATTCCCAGCAGAGTGGTGAGCAGTTTGGCCATCTCGGCATCAAGAGATGCTTTGCTTTCGGCAAGCGTGCCATCCAGATCGAAAACAATGAGTTTCTTCATGGGTTAGTTGCCTTCCGGCAGTGAAATCTCCAACAAGCTGATAGGACCACGCGATCGGCACAAACAGGCTCCGACGACGGCCGGCAAGAGCAGCACGTCGCCTTTGCCGACGGCGTAGTTGGCGCCATCGTGCTCCACCTGACCATCACCGGCGATGCACACCAGAACACGCGGCGTTCCTTCGGCGCCGACCGTGAATGGCGATTCAGCGCGGAGTCGCCACAACCCGAAATGTTCACAATCAAAGAGCCGCTCGCGCAGCATCGGCTTTGCCGCTTCCACCACGGGCGCCACCGGACCTATTGCACCTTGCGCAAAATCAATGCAGGCCATCGCCTGATCAACTTGCAGAGGCCGGGGCTGGCCGGTCCTGGCATCAACGTGGTTCCAGTCGTAAAGACGAAACGTCACGTCGCTGTTTTCCTGCACTTCAAAAACCACCACGTCGCCCAGCGAATGAACCGTCCCGGCCGGTATGAATATTCCGTCGCCGGGCTTCGGAGTGAAGGATGCGAGATGGTCCGCCACCGTTCCGTTCGCGAGCGCCTGCCGCAAAACGTCCGGCCTGGTGGCCGGCTTCAAACCCGCGTAGATGCGGCTTTTTGTCCCCGCGTCCATTACAACCCAGGCTTCGGTCTTGCCGCTTTCGCCCGCGGGTAGATAGTTCGTTTGCTGATCCGATGGATGCACCTGGACCGAGAGCGTGTCGCGCGCATCGAGGAACTTCAGCAGCAGAGGAAACCGGCGGAAGCGTCCGGCCAGTCTTCCCAGCAACTGCTCCGGCCACTGATGAAGCAACTGCCCGAGGGTCCGTCCTTTGAGGGGTCCATTGGCAACGTGGCTGGGATGGTCATCGCGGTCGCTCAACAGCCAGGCTTCGCCAATGGGGCCATCGCCGGGCAGCGGAGCGGCGAGCAGGTTAGCCAATCGTCGTCCGCCCCAGAGCCGATACTGATAAATCGGTTCGAAGCGCAGTGGATACAGGGAGATTTGATCCATGACATGTCTCTTCGTTGTCACGCTGATATCCTTTCCATCGCAGCGGTGTATTCACCCCGGCGCGCGGACCGGTTGCACTTTGCGCGATGAAGAAGGGCTTGCTGTGCCGCCAACACGTTGGCCTCGTCGCCTCGCCATATTTCCAAAGCCGGTTGCTGGATGGCGCGGGCAAAAGAAAATGACAGCGCCCACGGCAGTCGCGACTTGAATCGAAGATTCATGGTATTCAAACGGGCCGAGGCCAGTTCGGCAGATTGGCCGCCCGACAAAAACGCAATGCCCGGAACAGCAGCGGGAACGGTTCGCCATAGACTCTTCATCGTGATGTCGGCAACTTCGTCCATGGATTCTTGTTTAGGGCAGGTCAATCCTGGCAGCACCATGTTGGGTTTTAAAATCATGCCTTCCAGCAGCACGCGCTGGGAATTCAGTTGGTTGAAAACGGTTCGCAGGACTTCTTCCGTCGCCGCGCGGCACTGCTCCAGAGTATGATCGCCGTCCATGAGCACTTCCGGCTCGACGATGGGAACCAGGCTGGCTTCCTGGCACAACGCGGCGTAGCGAGCCAGCGCGTGCGCGTTGGCCTCAATGCAACCCCGGCTCGGAATGCCATCGCCCACGGCAATCACCGCGCGCCACTTGGCAAAACGGGCACCCATTTGAAAATATTCCTTGAGGCGTTCGCGCAATCCGTCCAAACCTTCGGTGATCTTCTCTCCAGGATGACCGGCCATGTCCTTTGCGCCGGTATCCACTTTGATGCCGGGAATGATTCCCGCATCGGTGAGGACTTTGATAAATGGAGTGCCGTCTTTCTTCTGCTGGCGAATCGTCTCGTCGAAGAGGATTGCGCCACTGATGGATTGACCGAGGCCGGGCGTGGTCACAATCAACTCCCGATACGCGCGCCGGGCTTCAACCGTCTGCGGAATGCCAAGCTTCGCAAATCGTTTGTTGCAGGTGGGATGACTTTCGTCCATCGCCAACAATCCTTTATCATCGGCGACCAGCGCCTTCGCGGTGTCCTTAAGCTGTTGCGTGTTCATTTCAGATTCTCCCACTTCCAGTTCCGGATCTCCGGCAGGTCCTGTCCGTTTTTGTCAATGTATTGCTTGTGCTCGATGAGCTTGTCCTTGAGTTGCTGCTTCAGGTAGATGCCCTTGTCGCCGGTCTGCGGCAGGCGGTCGATGGTGTCCATCACGAGATGGAAACGGTCCAAATCGTTCAGCACCGTCATGTCAAAGGGCGTGGTGATGGTGCCCTCTTCCTTGTACCCGCGGACGTGGATGTTGTCGTGGTTGGTGCGGCGGTAGGTCAGCCGGTGAATCAACCACGGGTAGGCATGGTAGGCGAAGATTACCGGCTTGTCCCTGGTGAACAGCTCGTCGAAATCGGTGTCGCTCAACCCGTGCGGGTGCTCGCTCTGTGGCTGGAGCTTCATCAGGTCAACGACGTTGACCACTCGGATTCTCAGTTCGGGCAGGTGCTCGCGCAGGATGGAGACGGCGGCCAGCGTTTCCAGCGTCGGTACGTCGCCGCAACAGGCCATGACCGCGTCGGGTGCTGCGCCCTGGTCGTTGCTGGCCCACTGCCAGATGCCGATGCCCTCGGTGCAATGCTTGACGGCGGCGTCCATCGTCAGCCACTGGGGCGCAGGGTGTTTGCCCGCGATCACGACGTTGACGTAATGGCGGCTGCGCAGGCAATGATTCACCACTGACAGCAGGCAGTTGGCATCCGGCGGAAAATAAACCCGCACGACGGATGCCTTCTTGTTCATGACGTGATCAATGAAACCAGGGTCCTGGTGCGTGAATCCATTGTGATCCTGACGCCAAACATGCGAGGCAAGGAGGTAGTTCAACGAGGCGATCTTGCGCCGCCACGGCAGACCCGATGTGACCTTCAGCCACTTGGCGTGCTGGTTGAACATCGAATCAATGATGTGGATGAACGCCTCGTAACAGTTGAAGAGTCCATGCCGTCCGGTGAGCAGGTAACCTTCGAGCCAGCCTTCGCACTGATGCTCGCTGAGCATCGAGTCCAGCACACGTCCGGCGGGCGCGAGAAATTCGTCGTTCGGCACAGTCGCGGCGTCCCATTGGCGTTGGGTCGTCTCAAAGAGGGCGTCCAGGCCGTTGGAAAGCGTTTCGTCCGGACCGAACACCCGGAAGTTTCGCTGCTCCTGGTTCAACTTCGCGACGTCCCGTAAGAAAGGTCCGAGTACTCGCGTGTCGCCGATGCCCTGAACCCCTGGCGACGACACGGCCTGCGCATAGTCGCGGAAATCCGGCATCCGCAGGTCACGCAGCAACTTTCCGCCGTTGGCGTGAGGATTCGCGCCCATGCGTCGTTCGCCTTTGGGCGCCAGTTCGGCCAGTTCCGGTTTTAAGCGGCCCTGCTCATTGAAGAGTTCCTCGGGCCTGTAGCTCCGCAGCCAGTCTTCCAACAGCTTGAGGTGTTCGGGATGCGTGGCCGGGTCGGAAAGCGGAACCTGATGCGCGCGAAAAGTGCCTTCCACTTGCAGGCCATCAACCCTCTTCGGCCCCGTCCAGCCCTTGGGTGAATTGAGGACGATCATAGGCCAGCGCGGGCGTGTGAGGTCGCCGCGAACACGGGCGTCTTGTTGGATTCTCTTGATCTGCTCGACGGCCGTGTCGAGTGCCGCGGCCATGGCCTCATGCATCAGCGCAGGTTCGTGGCCCTCGACAAAGATGGGAGTCCACCCGTAACCGCGGAGCAACTGCTCCAATTCCTCGCGGGTGATGCGGGCAAGGACGGTTGGGTTGGAAATTTTGTAGCCGTTGAGATGCAGGATCGGCAGCACCGCGCCATCGGTGGCCGGATTGAGAAACTTGTTGGAATGCCACGCCGTGGCCAGCGGTCCGGTTTCCGCTTCGCCATCGCCGACAACGCAGGCGACAACGAGATCGGGATTGTCGAACACCGCCCCGAACGAATGGCTGAGCGAATAGCCCAGTTCGCCGCCCTCGTGAATGGAGCCAGGGCACTCCGGTGAGGCGTGGCTGGGAATTCCTCCGGGAAACGAAAATTGAATGAAGAGTTTCCGCAGCCCGCCCTCATCCTGGCTGATGTTGGGATAAATCTCGCTGTAAGTGCCCTCAAGGTAAGTGTTGCCCACGACGGCCGGGCCGCCATGTCCGGGGCCGGAAACATAAATCATGTCGAGGTCATACTTTTTGATGACCCGGTTCAGATGCACGTAAATGAAGTTTTGTCCCGGGGTCGTGCCCCAGTGTCCCAGCAGCATGTGTTTCACATCCGCGAGCGTCAGCGGCCGTTTCAGCAGCGGATTGTCGTAAAGATAAATCTGGCCGACCGACAGATAGTTGGCGGCGCGCCAGTAAGCATCCATCTGGTCGAGCAGTTCCGGCGTGAGGGTATTTGTTTTCATGGTTCGCATAGATCAGAGTTTCACTTTTCGCGGACGCA
>DASRKU010000071.1:0-3667 GCA_035648815.1 Verrucomicrobiia bacterium
GGATTTTGAATGACTTCTGAGCCGGGTGGTCTTATATTCAACTCGCTTGAAGCAACCGCTGCCATCTCCAAAGCACGGTGACAAGGCCCCTCTCGGCCCGTTGGCATTCTTCACGCTAGCTTACCTCTCGAGAAAGGATTCGAGCTATGACCAAGACATTGGATGTAATTGATGAAGCAGTGAAAGACCCCAAACATTCCTTCAGAAAAGCCGATAATCAGCCGAAAAAAGCGTTAAAGCACCGTTACGAACGGCGGAAGATCAAGGAGTACCTGCATCTTGCGGATTGGCTGACCGAAGAAGCCGTTTAGTTAACTTTTGGACAGATTGAGAAGAAAACGCCACCTCCGGGTGGCGTTTTCTTCTTTTTGATGTCGATCCTTTTTTGACGAAAAGGATCAAATTATTTCATCAAAAGCATCTGACGGGCGCGCTTGATGGCCTGGTTGAGCCGCCTCTGGTAATGGGCGGGCAGGCCGGTGTATTTGCGCGGCAGTATCCGGCCCTGGTCCGTCACAAACTGCCGAAGCAGATTGACATTCTTGTAGTCAAGGGCCTCGACGGTGAAGTCGATTTTGGGTTTGGGACGCGGTATGCGCGATTCGGATGAGCTTCGCCCGCGTTTATCCCGTTTTTCGGTGCGCGTTTTTCGGGGCATATCTTACTTGATCTCGCGGTGAAGCGTATGGCGCCGCAGGGCGGGATTATACTTCTTGAGTTCCAGTTTCTCGGGCTTCAATTTCTTGTTGCGCGTGGTCGTGTAGCGCGAGGGCGACTTGCCCAATTTCCGGGCTTCCGTGCATTCAATGGTGATGATTTCGCGTGGCATGGCTCTTACTCCTTCTCTTTCGTCTTCTCCTCGGCGTCGTCTTCGTCGCTGTCGGATTCGCTGACGCCGACGGAATCGACGGTGCCGAGTTGTCCGAGCCGGCGCTGGCGCAGCGCGCCTTCCTTCTCGAGTTGCGCCTGGGCTTGCACGGTAAATCGTGTCCAGGGGATCGCTTCCAGGCGGGCCCGCGGAATGGGCTTGCCGGTCAGCTCACACGTCCCGTAAGTGTTTCTCTCGATCCGTTTGAGCGCCTCTTCGATTTCGTAGATGGCGTCCTGGTCAGAAGACAGTAAGCTCAAGGCAAAATCGCGGTCGAAATTGTCGGTGCCCGAATCGGCCATGTGCAGGCTGTAACCGGCCATTTCCTGCGCGGATTCCCTGGCCAGCCCGTTCATCTGCCGGAGCAGTTGCTCGCGCAATTCGAGCAGATGATTGTAGAACTTCTGCCATTCGGGCTTGATCTTGATTTCGCCGTTCTTTCTGGTCGGAACGACAGGTCTGCCCAGGATGGCGGCCGATGTGGGCAGGGCTGCGGCCTTTCGAGCCGCCGGCTTTTCAATTTTTTTCTTCGCAGTCACAGCTTCACTGATAATTTGTTTCTTCCAATCAGGATATTTCCGCATCTCGAAAGTTCCTGTTCCCTTTGAGGGTGGGCGAATGTAGCAAAGTGAGTCGAATAATCCACAAAAATCTTCGACTATCTTCAACCTTTCTCGATGCAGGCATAGGCATTGTGGTTGTGGATGCTCTCAAAATTCTCGGCTTCGACCTTGTACCACGTGACGTCGTGATGCGCATTGAGTCGCTGGGCGACGTTTCGGACCAGATCCTCGACGAACACCGGGTTCTGGTACGCGCGTTCCGTCACCGCTTTTTCATCCTGCCGTTTCAACAGTGAAAAGAGCTCCGAACTGGCCGAGCTCTCGACCATGGAAATCAAATCTTCAATCCAAACCGCCTTTCGCGAGCGGATCTGGACCGTGCACAGGCCCCGCTGATTGTGGGCGCCGTATTCGCTGATGGCTTTGGAGCAGGGACACAGCGTCGTCACTCCCACCTTGACCGTCAGCAGAAAATCGATGTCGGACCCGCACGCCGTGGCGTCAAACCGCGCCACGTAATCCATGACCCCGGCCATTTCCGTCACTGGCGATTTCTTGGTCAGGAAGAATGGAAATTCCATTTCCAGGTGCGCCGTCGAGGAGTTTAGTTTGCTTTGCATCGCGTGCAGGATGTCGGTGATGTTCTCCACGTGCACGATGCTGCCATGGGCGTTCAAGACCTCGATGAAGCGGCTCATGTGGGTTCCCTTGAATTCCTTGGGAAGATCAACGAAGAGGCCGATGGTCGCGATGGTATTTTGGATGCTATGGGCTTTGTCGCGAATTTGGATTGGGAAGCGCAGCCCGCGGACGCCCACCTTGTCGATGCGCAACTCGCGATAGTCAGGCTTGTTTTGCTCGTCATGCATCGGCTTCGCAGGCTTGCGCAGAACCGCCGGGCGCCCGTGTGTGCCGGTGAGGTGGAGGGCTTTTTGCATGGTGTCACAATAACAGCCAGGTGTGCTTTTGCAAACGATCTCCGGTAGAAGGTCGGGGTGGGGACGGCCCGTCCCCAAACAATTTAAAACCGAACATCCGACATCCAACAACCAACATCCAAGGCGAGAAACCTCGAATGTTGAGCCTCCGAAGTTCTCCTTTACAGCGAACCTTCGATGGGTATAAACCATTTGCCATGAACAGGCGGGGAAGCTTCCGGGGCGGCCTGGTATCGCTGGCAGTGCTCATTGCTCATTGCGCGTGGGCCGGCCCGCAAACCTTCCGCATCGTCACTTACAACGTCGAAAATTATCTCGACCAGCCCACCGAAAGCCGGCGCTACCCCAAATCGGCCCAGGCCAGAGCCAAGGTCCGCGAAAGCATCCGCGCAGCCAATCCCGACGTGCTCGCTCTGCAGGAAATGGGCGCCTTATCCGCATTGCAGGAACTGCAAAGTTCATTGAAGGCCGAAAATCTGGACTTTCCCTACTGGGAATACGTTTCCGGATACGACACGAATATCCATACCGCGATCCTCAGCAAGTTCCCGATTGTCGCCAGACGACCGCACACGAACGACACTTTTCTTCTGGGCGGTCGCCGGTTTTGGGTCAGCCGCGGCATCGCCGAGGTCGATGTCCGGGTCAGCCCCAGCTATTCCTTCACCCTGATCACGGCTCACTTGAAATCCAAAAGGCCTGTGCCGGAGGCCGACGAGTCTGAGTTGCGATTGGAGGAGGCAAAAGTACTCCGAAACATTCTGGACAGAACCCTGGCTGCGCGTCCGGATGCGAACGTGGTATTGGCCGGAGATTTCAACGACAACAAAGATTCTGTTGTGCTGAAGGCGGTCATGGGCCGGGGCCGGTTCAAATTGTTGGATGTTCGACCGGCCGAACGGAACGGGGACAGCGAGCCGGCCGGGCGATTGGACCGAAACATCACATGGACGCATTATTATGGAAAAGAGGACAGCTACAGCCGGATTGATTACATCCTGTTGAGCCCGGGGATGGCGAGGGAGTGGATCCCGAGCGAGAGTTTTGTGTTGAGCATTCCCAACTGGGGCATCGGCTCGGATCATCGGCCCGTCGCCGCCACGTTCCAGGCGGCGGACCAATGAGCATCGCCTTCAGAGCCGCCTTTTGATCTTATCAAGGGAGAGGGAAATTGACACTCGTTGATTAATCATTATTTTGCCAAATCGTGCTGTTTCCAAGCTCCAACTCTTCCAAGTCCCGGCGCGTTGTCGTCACAGTGGCTGGGCTCATCACCGGCTTGGGGTCGGGATGGAAAC
>DASRKU010000072.1:0-3883 GCA_035648815.1 Verrucomicrobiia bacterium
GCAGAAGCGATTGGGTTTTCAGATGGCTTGCGACTCGTCCGGCAGCGCGGGCGATTCATGCAGGAAGCGTGCGATGCCACCCGGGGCGCAATGGCGGCGATCATCGGGATGGACGAAGCGCCTGCGCGAGACATCTGCGCACAAGCGGGTGTTGTGCTTGCGAATCTCAACTGCCCCGGGCAACTGGTCATCTCTGGCGAAGCCGAAAAGATTGCCCGGGCCATCGAGCTTGCGAAATCAAACGGCGCGAAACGAGCCATTCTCCTGCCCGTGACCGGGGCTTATCATTCGCCCCTCATGGCCGTCGCGCAAACCCGGCTCGAGCGCGAATTGGCCGGCGTCACGATCTCCGCGCCCCGCGTGCCCGTCATATCCAATGTGACAGCCCAGCCGCATGACCCCGATGCCGCGGCGATCCGGTCCAACCTCGTGCAACAGGTCACGTCCTCGGTTCGATGGGAGGAATCGATGCGGTATTTGCTCGGGCAAGGCTTCCGCCGTTTCATCGAGCTGGGGCCTGGGTCGGCCTTGAGTGGATTCATGAAACGCATCGACCGATCTGCGCAGGTGCTCAACATCTCGGATGTGGCAAGCCTGGAGGCGACGATCCAGACGTTAACCGCAGCAGCCCCGAAAGTGGCTTAAGCTATAAAGAGCGCGCGTTGCCCAAATTGAAAGAGAAGCAGCCCTCACCCCGGCCCTCTCCCATCCGATGGGAGAGGGAGAACCGGTTCACGCGTTCGTTGCAAACCATCGCCCAATTCAATTCAAATCGTTGACTCCTGTTCCCTCTCCCGTCGGCTTGTCCGACGTAGCTTTAGCGAAGGCGGAACGGGAGAGGGTCAGGGTGAGGGTTCTTCGTTGCTTTTCTCGCTCGTGTTGTGTTTTTTTTGCGGCTACACCATGGGGACCATGAATCAACTCGAGAACCAAATAGCGGTTGTCACAGGGGCCGGACGCGGGATAGGGCGAGCTATTGCTTTGAATTTCGCGGCGGAAGGCGCGGACGTCGTCTGTATTTCGCGCACGCGGGAAAACTCCGAGAAGGTCGCGGCGGAGATTCGGGCAACCGGGCGCAAGAGCTGGGCTTACGCTGTGGATGTGGCCGATGGGGCGGCAGTCAACGCCGCGGCGGAATCGATCCTGGCAGAATGCGGGCGGGTGGACATCCTGGTGAACAATGCCGGCGTCGCCCGTGACGGGCTTTTGATGAGGATGTCCGACGAGGATTGGGACACGGTGCTGGCGACGAATCTAAGAGGGGCGTTCCTGGTGACCAGGGCCTTTTGCCGCACAATGGTCCGGCAACGGTCGGGGCGGATCATCAACATTTCGTCGGTGATCGGGCTGATTGGCAATGCGGGCCAGTGCAATTACGCGGCGAGCAAAGCCGGCCTGATCGGGTTTACGCAATCCCTGGCGCGCGAGCTGGGGTCGCGCGGCATCACGGTGAATGCATTGGCGCCGGGGTTTATTGAGACGGACATGACGGCGGTCCTGGGCGAGGAGATGCGCAAGCAGCTGCTGGGCAGAATACCATTAAACAGGCTGGGAAAGACCGAGGACATCGCGCACGCGGCCCTGTTTTTGGCCGGCGCGGGGGCCCGGTACATCACCGGCCAGGTCTTGACAGTGGATGGAGGCATGGTGATGTAGGTCCAAGCGGGAGGGAAAACGGGGGTTCCAGGGTTGGAAGATTTCACGTGAGGCAGGCCCCGAATAAACTTTTAAGAATCGGGGCTTGACGCCTATCGAATGGTGGCATAGACACACTGCGAAAAGATCGAAGAACCGGAGACACCATGGCTGAAAAGACAATCGAACAACGAGTCAAAGACATCATCGTCGAGCAATTGGGCGTGAACGCGGACCAGGTCACGCCGGATGCCAAGTTCATAGAAGACCTCGGGGCTGATTCGCTGGACACAGTTGAATTGGTCATGGCGCTCGAAGAGGAATTTGGCAGCGAAATTCCCGATGAGCAGGCCGAGAAGCTGCAAAGTGTCGGCGATGTGATCAAGTACATCGAAGATTTGCAGCAGAAATAGTGGCCCGTTGAAAACTTCTGGGCAGCTCGAATCCCGCCGTTCGGGTTTTGAGCTGCCTGTTTAATTTATGCCCACCCACTGGACAGAACGCCGGGTAGTCATCACCGGGCTCGGAGTTGTCACTCCCCTGGGGCACGAAGTCGACCTGTTCTGGAAGAACCTCCTCGCAGGCCAATGCGGAATAGACACCATAACCGCCTTCGACCCCTCGGCTTACGACACCCGGATCGCCGCGGAGGTCAAAAATTTCGATCCTGCCCCCGCATTCCCCAGTCCCAAGGAAGCCCGGCGGACCGATCGATACTCGCAATTCGGAATTTATGCCGCATGGCAGGCGCTGAAGGATTCGGGGCTCGATTTGGAAAAGGCGGACCGTGACCGCATCGGGGTGTTCATCGGGTCGGGGATTGGCGGGTTGCGAACGACGACTGAGCAGCACAAGATTCTGCTTGAGCGCGGCCCGGGCCGGCTTTCTCCGTTCATGATTCCGATGCTGATATCGAACATGGCCTCGGGGATGGTTTCGATGTATTTCAATCTTCGGGGTCCCAATTTCGCCACCTGTTCGGCGTGCGCGACGGCCAACCACGCCATAGGCGAGGCCTGGCGCACGATCAAGATGAACGATGCAAACGTGATGCTCGCCGGCGGCGCCGAGGCGACGATTGTGCCGATCGGCATCGGTGGTTTTTGCGCCATGAGGGCGATGAGCACGCGCAACCAGGACCCGAAGCATGCTTCCAGGCCGTTTGAAAAGGAAAGAGACGGATTTGTGATGGGCGAAGGCGCGGGCGTGCTCGTCTTCGAGGAACTGGAGCACGCGAAGGCCCGCGGGGCGCGTATTTACGCGGAACTGTCCGGCTACGGCAACACGGCAGATGCGTATCATCTGACAGCTCCGTCCCCGGGAGGCGAGGGTGCGGCGCGATGCATGAAGATGGCATTGCACAACTCAGGGTTGAACCCGGAGGACATCTCGTACATCAACGCTCACGGCACATCCACGCCACAGGGGGACATCGCCGAAACGCAGGCGATTAAAACTGTTTTTGGGCACCATGCGCGCAAACTCAGCGTCAGCTCCACCAAAGGCGCCACCGGGCACATGCTGGGAGCCGCCGGAGCGGTGGAAATGGTCATCTGCGTCAAGGCCATCCAATCCGACACCGTGCCGCCCACGATTAATTATGAAGTTCCGGATCCGGAGTGCGACCTGGATTACGTGCCCAACACGGCGCGCGCGATGAAAGTCCAGGCCGTTGTGAACAATTCCTTCGGCTTCGGCGGCCACAACGCAACCGTGATCGCCAAAAAATTTGCGTAAAGGTTAGATCCCGTCGAGAATCGCCTGGGCCGCCGCCCTCGGATCGGGGGCGCCATAGATCGGGCGGCCAATCACCAGCCAATCGGCTCCCGCCTCCATTGCTTCCCGGGGGGTAAGCGTCCGTTTCTGATCGTCAGCCACGCTGGATGGCGCGCGGACGCCGGGGGTGACGAGTTGTGTGCCCGGCGGGAGACACTGCCGCAGTTCGGCCACTTCCAGGGGAGAACAGACCAGCCCCCGAATGCCTGCCCGCGTCGCCAGCTCCGCCAGCCGCCGCACTGAGCGGGCGACATTCGCGTCCAGTCCAAGCTCGCTCAGGGCCTGGCCATCGAGGCTTGTGAGGACGGTGACGGCGAGGACCAGCGGCGGAGGTTTGTGCATCTGCGCCGCCGTTTCATTGGCGGCTTTTGCGGCCGCTTGCAGCATGGCCGAGCCTCCGCTGGAGTGAACGGTCAACATTTGCACGTCCAGCCTCACCGCCGCAGCCACGGATTTGGCGACGGTGTTGGGA
>DASRKU010000073.1:0-10747 GCA_035648815.1 Verrucomicrobiia bacterium
CATATTATTTGATTTGAATGCATCGGGATGCGGACTCCGGCGCTTGCGCAAGGCTGAGCAACTGCTGTCTGATTTTTTGTGGAGCAGCTATCCGGCGCATCTGGAGCCGTCCCGACGTCCGGGTTGGCTGCGGGTCGCCCACCAAATAACCGGTCCACTCACATGAGCGGCATCTTTCCCCGATTGATCAGGGCCTTCTCACGTGGCACTCGCGTTAACCAGTGCTATTCCCGCGGCTTGGATCGGCCCAGGTAATTTGTGATGATGGCTGCGGAGCCGATCAACCCGAAGGCCAGGGCGACTCCCCAATTCACCTGGTACATCAAGAGTCCTCCAAGAAGCGCGAAGACCAGGGGCAGGCTCTGGTCCAGCGGCTGGCCGCTCAACCCGCGTTGCAGCAGCACGAACAGACTGACCAGCGCGATCAATCCGCCCGCGGCAAGGACTGTGAGCGAGATGGCATAGCTGACATCGACGCGTTCGGGCCAGCGGTTTCCGATGGAAACCCGGCCGACGACCATGCTCAACACGAAGAACAGCAGCACCGCGATCAGGAATATTCGAATCTTCATAGGTCTCGTCGAAACCGCAAATTGTTGACTTAAATCAGAGCCAGACGGGGACGCATTGTCAAGGACAGCGGCGGGGTGTCCAAAACAGATGATTTGATAAAGCGTGTTGCCGAAATCGAACAATAGTCAGAAACGGAAACCCTCACCCTAACCCTCTCCCATCCGATGGGAGAGGGAACAGGTGCGAACGCTTTGGATTTGATTGCGCTGCAGTTTGCAGCCAACGCGTGAACGGTTCTCCCTCTCCCGTCGGACGGGAGAGGGCCGGGGTGAGGGTTTCGTTATAACACCTACAATTTTGGATTTCTATCCTGTGAGGCTGTTGCGATTTTGGCGGGGGGAACTCCTGCAGGATGACAGTCTGCGCACTTCACTGAGTGAATGTTATGTGCGCTGGCGGAGGACTTGAAGGTCGTGTCCATCGTTTCGACGTCCAGACGGCAATTGGAAAATCGGGGATGGCACTGGACGCAGGAGGCTCGAGCATCCTGGTCGTGACCGGCGTGGCATGCGAGGCAGCTCAGGCCTTCGTGCACGCCTCTGCACGTGCGATCGTCGCCGGAGCCGGCCTGGAACGTGTGATCGGGGGCGTGACACTGGTAACAGAGCGTCTGGCGCACATCGCCGGAGACGCGCACCGGCCGGGTTCCATCGAACATCGCCGGGATCGGCAGCGCTTCGGCGCCTGTGCTCAACTGCTCGCGACGATTGTAAAGTCCCAGCGACGGGAGACACACGGGCGGCTTGTTCGTGGAGCCCTGGATGCCAGCGCGCATGGACATGGGGACTCCCGGTTGATGCACGGCGTGGCATGCCATGCAGGGAATGGAGGGCTCCCCGGCTTTGGCGGAGGAGGAAGTCAGGCGCCATGGACCTTTCAATGCAACCGGCTGCACCATGTCGTGGATGCCGCTTTCGAAAAACATTCCATGGCATTGGAGGCAATGATCGCTCAGCACGAGGTTTTGATTGTGTTTCGGGTCCAGGAAAATCCGGGCATAGCTGGTGTGATGGGGGCCGGCGGTCCAAGCGGCGTATTCCTGCTGATGGCAGTTGCCGCAACGCGCATTCATGCCCCGGTTAATGTCTTGTTGCCGGAGAAGAAGCCGTTCGGGAACGCGGCCGCTGACGTGCGCCCAGAGTTGGCGCACATTGTTCAGATGAAAACCGGGGTCGGTTGAAAAAAGGCTGCCGTGACATTCCTTGCATTCCACCGATCGATGGGTGGAGGCCATCCAGCGATTGTAAGCAGAGCGTGTTTCATGGCAGCGCGTGCAGGCTTTGCCTCCTGCGGCCGCGTAGTAGATGCTCCCGGCCGGGATCGCCGCCAGTGCCAGGAGCAATGGAATTCCCAACAGCAGCCACCATTTTCCGGGTTTGCGCAGGCGGATCATAAAGCCCGGAAAGTTCCGTTGCTCCAGGATCGCTTAATGTGATCGGAAGCGTAGTACGCGATGGCCATAATCGTCAGCACCGGGTTGAAGCCGCCGTTCGTCACATGCACGCTGGCGTCCATCACAAATAAATTATTTATATCGTGGACCCTGCAATGCCTGTCCACGACCGACGTTTTTGGATCGTTGCCCATGCGGCATGTTCCCGCCTGATGTTGTCCGCCGCTGAGCCAGTTTTGGGTCTTTTGCCGGCGCACGGTTTGGATGGCGCCGGCTTCCTTGAGCCACAACTCGGCTTTGTCGGACGCAAATTTGCAGAGATCAATGTTGTGCGGATGATCCATTCCCGACAGGCGCGCCACCGGAAGGCCCCAGTGATCGCGAACTTTCGGATCCACCTGGACGCGGGAATCAAACACCGGCATTTCCTGGGAGGGCCCCATGATGACAATGCTCCGGCGAAACCAGGTTCGCATGAAATCCTTGTGGGCCTTTCCCCATTTCGGCACGCCCGGCGGCGCCATGCTGGCAACCTGGTAAGGGACCCGGCAAAATTCATTGGCCAACATCATCCCGCCGGTCAGCCCCGGGTTTCCATGATTGAAATCGCAGATGGCGATTTCCGCCCCCGGCCCCAGGTCGTCGTAAATATTTTGATCGAATAGTCCGAATGCGCCGCTATAGGCATGTCCCTGGAGGTTTCGGCCCACCCAATCAAAACGATTGCCAATTCCATTCGGGAAAAATGAACTGCGGGAATTTAGCAGCAGCCGCGCGGATTCAATGGCTCCTCCTGAAACCACCACGAGGTCGGCCGTCTGCACCTGGCGCCGGTCCTGTGAATCGAAGTACTCGACGCCTTTGGCTTGCCCGCGCGAATCCAGGAGAATCGAACCGGCGATGCAGCGCGTGCGCAATTCACAGCGGCCCGACGCGATCGCTTTTGGGATGACGGTGTTTTGGGTTCCGCATTTGGCATCGCATTCGCAAGCATAACCACAGCACCACCGGCAGCGCATGCATCCCGGGCGTCCGTTGTAGGGGATCGTGTTTCGCAGCATCGGGATATAGAACGGGTGCCATCCAAGCTTCTGCGCCGCGGGTTTCAAAATCCGGGTTTCATTCGAGTCGGGCAACGGGGGCATGGGCAGGGCACGGCGGCGCCGCGCTTTGAATGGATCGGCGGACTGGTCGCCGGCGACCCCGATTTCCCACTCCGCCTTTTCGTAGAACGGTTCCAGGTCTGAATAGGAGATCGGCCAATCCGTCAGGGTGCTGCCCTTGGGCGTGCCATAGATGGATCTCATCCGAAAATCCTGCTCCATGTATCGCCATGCCATGGCCCCGTAGCTGACCGTTCCACCACCGACGCAGGCGGCGTTGTTGTTGTAATTACCGTCGGCCGGCCAAACCACCTTCTCCTTGCCGTTGGGATCCACGAACACCCTGGGCTCCTTTTCCTCATCGGGGCCGAAAGGCACTCCCAGGGCGGTGGTCCGCTGATTCCGCAAATCGTCCTTGCGCTCCTGGTCCGGAGAGACCCAGCGTCCGCGCTCGAGCAGGACAACGTCCAGGCCGGCTTCGGACAATTCTTTGGCGACGATGCCTCCGCCTGCGCCCGAGCCGATCACCACCACGTTGACATGTTTAAAGCTCATTAAGAAACGGAAAAACCCTCACCCCACCCCTCTCCCACACCCACTCCCGAACCCTCACCCCGGCCCTCTCCCATCCGATGGGAGAGGGGGGAGTTTGCGGCCGAAGCCGGGGCCGGGTTGAACCAGGGCGCGGAAAGAGGACGCCGGCTGCGGATGGGAATGACAGGCAAACCGAGCATTAGCCAGCTCACCGCGCCGCGATTGCCTCCATGGCGAGGTCCACCGTAGAAGCCCTCCATCGAATGTTCCACCAGGACGCTGAAGAACTCGCCCGGAGAGATCCCTGACCAAATCCAGGAAGGTCCCGGGCCGTGATTGGATTCCATCTGGGACAGCAATTGATCCTGTTGAGTGCCGCCGAGGGCCTCGAAAGTTTTGTCGAAAACCACGTGACTGGATTGGTTCACACAAACAAGGCCGCGCCGGTACAATCCCTGGTAACGCTTATGGTAGCCGGCCAACTTACGATCGATGAACTCGACCACGCCGGCCTTTGCGGCTCCTGCGTCCTGGTCGGCGGGAATAATGCGTTCGCACAGTGCGAGGATTGTAATGGCCTCGGCATCGGTGAGGAATCGGAAGGAGCCCGGCAGCAATGCGGAGGGCTCCAGGACCGGCGCTGCGATGGCGAGAAAGGTCGAGAATCTCAGGAAATTCCGGCGAGTCAGGTGGGATGCCGGTATATTCGAAAACATAAATTCCTGACGAAGAAGAATAAGGAAGCCGAAATTGTTGTCAATGGCACGAGCTCGAAAAATCGGTGGTGGGGGGAGTCCGTGGCCGTGTCTCGTGAGAGCACGGCCAATATCATGATTTATGGAGAGCAGCCGTGCTCTAACGAGGCACGGCCACGGCAGATTTGGATGCCATTCAGATTGTTCAAAAAAGCTGTTGCGCATCAAAACGGGGCTGCCTATATTCTCCGCTCCGTTTCCCCTGAACCGGGGAACCGGACAGCATAACCCGCGGAACCGATAACTGGTCCTCAGCAGGGGGCAGGATTGATGGCTCCGCTCTCCAAGCAAGCTGACTTGGGAATTGCATTCGATTTTATGCCAGTAAAGACATTTAGACCGCTGACGCCGTCCACGCGATACATTTCATTCGCGGACAACAGCGACATCACAAAGACAACGCCTGAGAAGCACCTGGTTGAGATACGCAAGCGCTCGGGCGGGCGCAATCATTATGGTCGAGTGACGGCCCGCGGCATTGGCGGCGGGCACAAACAGAAAATCCGGATCGTGGATTTCAAGCGGCTGAAGCACGGAATGGAAGCGACGGTTGCGGCGATCGAGTATGATCCGGGTCGCACAGCCCGGCTGGCGCTGCTCCAATATACAGATGGCGAGAAGACGTATATTATTGCGCCGAGCGGTTTGCAGGTGGGCGCGAAGCTGGTCAGCGGTCCGTCGGCTCCCGCCGAAGTTGGCAATTGTCTTCCTCTCAAGTCGATTCCGGTTGGCATTCCCATTCACAACCTTGAATTATTTCCCGGACGCGGCGCGCAAGTGGTTCGGTCTGCCGGCGGGGCGGCGACCTTGATGTCGCGCGATGAGGGGTATGCGCAAATCCGGCTGCCTTCGGGCGAGATTCGCAAGATCAACGAGAATTGTTACGCGACGATTGGCCAGGTGGGCAATGCGGAGCATGAGAATGTGGTTTTGGGCAAGGCGGGCCGTTCGCGGCACCGGGGAATTCGACCGATCAACCGCGGCGTGGCGCGCAACCCGGTGGATCATCCCAATGGCGGCGGCGCCGGAAAATCCAAGTCGGGCGGCGGCTGGCAGCAGCTCACCTCTCCGTGGGGATTGATTGCCAAGGGATACCGGACGCGGAACAAGAAGAAATCCTCAAACCGTTTTATTGTGGTGCGGCGCGACGGCCGGCCAATGAAGAACAAGTAATCACCGTATATGGGTCGCTCGATTAAAAAAGGTCCGTTTGTCGATTTTCATCTGCTGGACAAGATCCAGAAGGCGAAGGACACGAAATCCAAAACCCCGATCAAGACGTGGTCGCGGCGGTCGATGATCACGCCGGATTTTGTCGGGATGACATTTACCGTTCACAACGGGAAGGTATTCAACCCGGTGTTTGTGACGGAGAACATGGTGGGGCACCGGCTGGGGGAATTTTCGCCGACGCGGACATTTCGGAAGCACGGGGCGCACACGGCCAAGGCTGAAGCCAAGTAAAGCAGATCGAATTTATGCAAGTTTTTGCCATTACGAAGAACATCAACATGTCCGCGCAGAAGATGCGGGAGGTGGTGCGGCAGATCCAGGGGATGCCCGCGCTGCAGGCGCAGGCGGTGCTGGCGGTGGTGTCTCGCAAAGGCGCCCGGTTCGTCGCCAAGACACTCCGCTCCGCAATGGCCAACGCCGAAGATCTGAAGGAGCACAAGCAGGAATACCGCAACATGAACATCGATGCGCTGCGCATCAAGGAAGCCGTCGCGCAGACCGCGACGACCTTGCGCCGCTTCACGCCCAAGGCGCGCGGGTCGGCCGGCCCCATTCTCAAGCGCCATTGCCACGTCAAAATCGTCTTGTCGGACGGCCAGGAATAATCCCCTTCCATGAATTTCCAACTCCAATCCCAATTTTAGCCTATGGGTCAGAAAACAAATCCAATCGGTCTTCGCGTCGCCGTCAACCACGATTGGCGCTCCAAGTGGTATGCCGGCAAGAAGGAATTTGGCAAGCTGCTGACGGAAGACCGTCACATCCGCGAGTTGCTCAAGAAGAAGCTGGAATCGGCTTCGGTGCCGAAGATTTTGATTGAGCGGGCGGCCAATCGCTGCCGCATCACGATCCTGACGGCGCGTCCGGGCGTGGTGATTGGGCGCAAGGGGGCGGAGATTGACAAGCTCAAGGAGGAATTGAGCCGGATGACGGGCAAGGAGATTTACGTTGATATCATTGAGATCAAGCAGCCTGAGATCGACGCGCAGCTGGTGGCGGAGAATGTGGCGCTCCAATTGGAACGCCGCGTTTCATTTCGGCGCGCGATGAAGAAGGCATTGCAGACGGCGAAGGATTTCGGGGCGGACGGGATCAAGATCCGGTGTGCGGGCCGGCTGGGCGGGGCGGAGCTGGCGCGGGTGGAGCAATATCATTGGGGCCGGGTGCCGCTGCACACGCTGCGGGCGAACATTGATTATGGATTTGCCGAGGCGCACACGGTGTATGGGAAGCTGGGAGTGAAATGCTGGGTCTGCCATGGAGAGACGCGGGCGGACAAGCCGCAGAAGCCGCAGGTGGAAACCGTGCCGCTGGCGGTGCCGGTGCCTGTGCCGGTGAAATAAAGAGCCACGAGCGAGCGCCTCGAAAGACAATTTTATGCCATTAATGCCTGAGAGAGTGAAGTACCGCAAGATGCACCGCGGCAACCGCGCCGGCCTGGCCTATCGCGGGTGCACGGTGGCGTTTGGGGAATATGGGCTGATGTCGCTGGAACGCTGCTGGCTGGACACAAAGCAGATCGAAGCGGCGCGGGTTGCGATTGCGCGAAATTTGAAGCGGCACGGGAAGATGTGGATCCGGATTTTTCCGCAGAAATCCTACACCAAGAAGCCGCTGGAAACCCGAATGGGAAAGGGCAAGGGCCCGCTGGAATCGTGGGTGGCAGTGATTCGTCCGGCCAATGTGCTTTTTGAGGTGGACGGGGTGACCGAAGCCGAGGCGCGCGAGTCGCTGCGCCTGGCGGCCACGAAACTGCCGATCAAAACGAAGTTCATTTCCCGTCACCGGATCACGCGTTAGGCAATTATGAAGATGTTGGAACTGAAAGACAGCACGCTGGTGGAACTGGTCGCCAAAGGCCGCGATCTGCGGCAGGAGATTTTCAACCTGCGCCTGCAGCAGGCCAGCGCGCGCCTGGAAAAGCCGGCCCGCTTGCGGACCTTGCGCCGGGACATCGCGCGGATTGAGACGCGCATTTCGCAACTGCGGCACAAGACGGTATGAACGATTTCCAAACCACCCTTTAAATCAAATGGCTGAAGAGACACAGAATCCCCAGACCGCCCGCGGCACCCGCAAGGAACGCGTCGGCGAAGTCATTTCCAACAAGATGGCCAAGACCATCGTCGTTCGCGTCGAAAGGCGCTACCAGCATCGCCGGTTCAAAAAAGTCGTGACCGGCTACAAGAAACTGTATGCGCACGACGAAAAGGGCGATGCGAAGGTGGGGGACCGCGTGGTGATTGAGGAAACGCGCCCGGTCTCAAAGCTGAAGCGGTGGCGGCTGGTGACAGTCGTCGCAAAAAGTTCGGGAGTGGAACCGGTAGCGGTCTAAGGCGGCCGACGCGCAGGACCCACAAGACATCAGGTAATTTATGCTGCAACTTCGATCTCATTTGGATGTCGCGGACAACACCGGCGCGAAGGTGGCCTGGACGATCGGCGTCCTGGGCCGGAACCAGCGTTATGCGCGCGTGGGCGACGTGGTTAAAATACACATCAAGGACGCCTCGCCCGACGGGCAGGTCAAGAAGGGAGAGGTTTGCAACGCGGTGGTTGTGCGGACCCGGCAGCCGATCCGCAGAAATGACGGTTCCTACCTGCGCTTTGACAGCAACGCGGTGGTGATCCTCGACGAGGAAATGAACCCGCGCGGGACGCGTATTTTCGGCCCGGTCGCGCGCGAATTGCGGGAGAAGAAGTTCATGAAGATTATCTCGCTGGCGCCGGAAGTGATTTGACTATGAAATTGCATGTGAAGAAGGGCGACGAGGTGGTTGTGCTGGCCGGCGCGGAAAAAGGCAAGCGCGGCAAGATCATCGCCGTCCAGACGCAGAAGGCGCGCGTGATCATTGAAGGGGTCAAGATGATCAAGCGCCACACTCGCAAGAGCCAGGAACTGCCGCAAGGCGGGATCGTGGAGCGCGAAGGCAGCATCCACATTTCCAATGTGATGAAAGCCGCGGATTTCGACGGGCGGGCGGCTCGTCGCGGGGCCGAACCGGCCCCGGCAAAAGCTTAACCATGGGCGATGAAGAAGTTACGGCAACACCCGTGACACAATAGACAGACAGAATGAAAGCCAGACTTTACGAGAAGTACACCAAAGAAGTGGCCCCGGCGCTGAAAGAGAAGCGCGGGTACAAAAACATCCATCAGATCCCGAGGATGGAGAAGATCGTGGTCAACATGGGCGTCAGCGCGTCGCTTGAGAAGAGCGCGGTGGACGACGCGGCCAAGGACCTGGCCCTGATTACGGGGCGCAAGGCGGCGATCAGCAAGTCGCGGCACAGCATTGCCAATTTCAAGCTGCGCGAGGGCCAGCCGATCGGGTGCCGGGTGACGCTGCGCCGGGATGCGATGTATGAATTTTTTGACCGGCTGGTGGCGACGGCGCTTCCGCGAATTCGCGATTTCCGGGGTTTGTCTCCGCGCAAGTTTGATGGGCGGGGCAATTACACCTTCGGCGTGGCGGACCAGACGATTTTTCCGGAGATCGAGCTGGACAAGATCAAGCGCACGCAGGGGATGGACATAACGATTGTGACGAGCGCGCCGACCGATGCGGAGGCGCTGGACCTGTTGAAAGCGATGGGATTTCCGCTGGCGGATGCCAAGTAAGGGCGGGAACAAGAAGAAATTATTTTTATGGCGAAAAAGTCCTGGAGAGAGCGCAACAAGCGCAAAATGGAAGTGGTGAAGAAGTACGCGGCCATTCGGGCCGAGTTGAGGGCCAAGCACGATTACGTGGGCATCTCGAAATTGCCGCGTGATGCCAGCCCGACGCGGGTGGTGAATCGGTGCTCGATGACCGGCCGGCGCCACGGTTACTTGCGCAAGTTCGGGTGCTCGCGGCTGACATTCCGCGAGGCGGCCCTGAACGGGCTGATTCCTGGAGTCACAAAGGCGAGCTGGTGAACAGGGCCTGGACACGAAAGACAATTACGGAATTATGAATGACCCGATTTCCGACATGCTGACGCGGATACGCAATGCGCAGCGCGCGTTGCTGCCGACGGCCCGCTTGCCCCATTCCAAGATCAAGGAAAGCATTGCCCAAATCCTGAGGAAGGAAGGATACCTGGCGGAAGTGGCCGTTGAAGGCAAGTTCCCCAAGGAGATCCTGCTGAAGTTCAAGTACCAGGGCAAGAAGAGCGTCATTGAAGGTTTGAAGCGCGTGAGCCGGCCGGGGCTGCGCCGGTACGTTCGCTCCACGATGATTCCGCGGGTGCGCGGGGGGCTGGGTGTGTCGGTGATTTCCACGCCCGAAGGCGTGATGAGCGGGACAGAGGCGCGGAAGAAGAAGCTGGGAGGCGAGCTGCTGTGTTACGTGTGGTAACAATGTGAAGAGTTAATTTATGTCTCGAATAGGAAAACAACCAATCGCGATTCCTGCCAAGGTGAAGGTGGAGTTGAAGGGCCAGCAGGTAACCGTGGAGGGGCCCAAGGGCAAATTGAATCTCAAACTGCCACCGCGCACGACATTGACCGTTGAAAAGGACAAGGTCCTCGTGGGCCGCCAGGGCGAAGACGCGCAGGCTAGAGCCCTGCACGGGCTGTGCCGGGCCCTGGTCAATAACATGGTGCAAGGGGTGAGCCAGGGCTTCGTCAAGAAGCTCGAAATCCAGGGCGTCGGCTTCAAAGCCTCCGTCCAGGGCAAGACCGTCAATATGAACCTCGGGTATTCCCACCCGATTAATTATTTGCTGCCCGACCAGATCAAAGTGACGGTTGACGAGAACACGAAAATCACAATTGAAGGCCCGGACCGGCAGATGGTCGGGCAGGTCGCGTCGGAGCTTCGAGGGTTTTATCCGCCTGAGCCGTATAAGGGCAAGGGCGTTCGTTACGCTGGCGAGCATGTCCAGCGCAAGGAAGGCAAGACAGTCCAATGAGAACGGAAAAGAAACACGAATTGGCCCGGCGCCGGCACTGGCGGGTGCGCAAGAAAATCAGCGGCACCAAGGACCGGCCCCGCATGGCCGTTTGCTTCAGCCAAAAGAACATACAGGTGCAGTTTATCGACGATATCGCCGGCAGGACGGTGGCTGCGGCGTCGACGACGAGCAAGTCCACGCCCGACCGCGAGAAGCTGCAGGCCAACGTCGGCAGCGCCAAAATCATGGGTGCGTTTGCGGCCAAGTGCGCTTTGGACA
>DASRKU010000074.1:0-27974 GCA_035648815.1 Verrucomicrobiia bacterium
ATGACGGCGACCCTTATTTTTTCATTGGGACTGGCGGCAGGACGGGAGGGCGCGGGCTGCTGGGCCAGGGCGCCAAGGCCGGATTGGAGGCTGAGGCCGATTCCGGCCAGGGCAGTCCGTTTCATGAAGTCACGGCGGTTGAAGGATTGGATCATAAGAAATTCCACGGGTTGGAGCTGTCACGCGGCAGAGTGATGGGCGACATGGCAGCAGTTTCAAGAAAAGAACACGCGAACGCAAGGCAACAGCGCGGCACAACCCTAGTCATAGGGAAATCCTCCGGTAACATTCGACAGCAGCCCTCACCCCGTCCCTCTCCCATCCATCCTTCGCTCGGATGCTTCGGAGGACAGGTCGGATGGGAGAGGGTGGCCGGAGGCCGGGTGAGGGTCTGGGAGTGGAAGTGGGAGAGGGTGGCCGGCATGTCCACTGCAGCCCTGACGAAGGCGGCCTTCGTTGACGGCGGGTGCGTCCGCCTTTACCTTCGATCTGCATGTTTGAGCTCGTTTCGCCTTATGAACCCGCCGGAGACCAGCCGCAAGCCATCGCGAAGCTAACGCAGGGACTTTTGAACGGATTGAAGCATCAGACCCTGCTTGGCGTGACCGGGTCCGGCAAGACATTCTCCATTGCCAGCGTGGTGAGGAACGTCGACAGGCCGACGTTGGTGATTTCTCACAACAAAACCCTCGCAGCGCAGCTTTACGCGGAGTTCAAAAGTTTTTTTCCAAACAACGCCGTCGAGTACTTTGTAAGTTACTTCGATTACTACCAGCCCGAGGCGTACATCCCGCGCACCGACACGTTTATCGAGAAGGATTCCAGCATCAACGAGGAAATCGAGCGGCTGCGGTTGTCGACGATGAGCTCGCTGTTTTCGCGGCGCGACGTGTTGGTGGTGGCCAGTGTTTCGTGCATTTACGGCATCGGCAGCAAGGAGGATTACGAGGCCATGGTCATTCCGGTGCGGGTGGGCCAGGAACTGACGCGGGACCATTTCCTGAGACGCCTGGTGGACCTTCAGTATACCCGCAACGACATTGAATTTACCCGCGGCCAATTCCGGGTGCGCGGCGACACGGTGGAGCTTTGCCCGGCGGGTCGTGAAGATGCATTGCGTGTCGAGTTTTTCGGTGATGACATTGAACGCCTCACCCGGTTCGAGACGCTCACCGGGGAAAAGACCGAATCGCTTCAGACCGTGTGGATTTACCCGGCGAAGCAGTTCGTGACTCCGGCGGAGAAGCTGCGTCCGGCGCTGCTGGCGATTCGCGAGGAGTTGAGCGAGCGCATTGCGTGGTTTGAGAAACAGGGCAAGCTGCTGGAAGCCCAGCGCATCAAGATGCGGACGGAGTACGATCTGGAGATGATGGAGGAGATGGGGTTTTGCTCCGGGATCGAGAATTACTCGCGGCACCTGGCTGGGAGGGCGCCCGGGTCGCGGCCTTACACTCTTTTTGATTTTTATCCAAAAGACTATTTGCTGGTGATCGACGAATCGCATGCGACGGTGCCGCAGATCGGCGGGATGCACGAGGGGGATCGCTCGCGGAAAACCGTTCTTGTCGAGCATGGATTCCGGCTGCCCAGCGCGCTGGACAACCGCCCGCTGGCCTTTGAGGAATTCCAGTCCATGCAGAACCAGACCATCTACGCCAGCGCAACGCCCAGCCCGAGGGAACTGGAATGGTCGCGACAGGCAGGGGCGGCCCGGCGGCGGGCCGTTCCGGAGGACACTTATGACGGGGTGGCGGAGCAGATCGTGAGGCCAACCGGCCTGGTCGATCCCAGGACGACCGTCAAACCGCTTTCCGGCCAGATTGACGATCTCATCGATGAATGTCGCAAGCGGGCCGAGCTCAAGGAGCGCGTGCTGGTCACAACGCTGACCAAGCGCACCGCCGAGGAACTCACCGATTATCTTCGGGAGATCGGCATCAAGGTGCAGTACCTCCATAGTGAGATAGACGCGATTGAGCGGGTGGAGATTTTGAGGTCCCTGCGCAAAGGCGAGTTCGACGTGCTGGTGGGAATCAACCTGCTTCGTGAAGGTCTGGATCTGCCGGAAGTCTCCCTGGTGGCCATTCTCGATGCGGACAAGGAGGGGTATTTGCGCAGCACGACCAGTCTCATCCAGACGGCGGGCCGGGCGGCGCGTCATTTGAATGGCGAGGTGATCCTTTACGCCGACGTGATGACGCAGAGCATCCAGAAATTCCTGGCGATCTCGGAATATCGCCGCACCCGGCAGCTCGAGTATAACCGCGAACACAACATCACCCCGCGCAGCGTCAGCCGGGCTGTCGAGGAAAGCCTTGCCAGTTATGAAAGCCAGCGGGACCGGGCGCATTCATTACTCCAGGAAACCGTGCAGGATCTCGACCTGACGTCCACGATCCAGGAACTTGAAGAGGAAATGCTGACGGCGGCGAACAACCTGGAATTTGAAAAAGCCGCGCTGCTGCGCGACCAGGTCCGCGAACTCAAACGCGCGCTGGCCGGGACGCAACCCGCCAAAAGCCCGGGCGCGCCAGAGGACCTCGCGCGCAAACCCGGAAAGCTCGCCCGTCCAGGAACCGCCGGCAGGAGACCCTGAACCCGGCATCTGTATCCGGCATTGAAATGGGCTCCAACTGGATTACTCTACCGGCCAATCGGGACGGTCGAATGTTCGAACGCCCGGCGAAATTGAATGCGTCATATCGGCAATCTTCCCAGTGCCGCGCAAGCGGAATTGTTCCGCGACTACTTGTACGCGCAGGGAATCCGCAGCCAGGTCGAAAAGGAGACCGAGGGTTCGTGGATGATTTGGGTGGAGGCTGAAGAACAGGTGGGACCTTCGCGGGAGCTCCTCGATAAATTCCGCAGTGATCCTGCCGCGCCGGAGTTTGCGCGCGGGGCGGCCGGAGCGGAGCGGCTGCGCGCCGAGGAGCAGGAGGATTTGAAAGATCATCGGCGGCGCTATTTCACCGGCAGCCAGGTATTTCCTGGCCGGCGGGGCTTTGGTCCTGGATTCCTCACTTACTCCCTCGTGGCGGCGTGCGTGCTGGTAGGGATCTTTTCCAAGCTCGGCAACGACGAGAGATGGCTTCGCGCGTTGCTCATGAGCGTCACAGATATTGGAAGCTCTGGTTTTTTGCCTGAGGTGCGGGAGGGGCAGGTTTGGCGTTTGTTCACGCCTGTTCTATTGCATTTCGGACCGGCCCATCTGTTATTCAATATGCTTTGGCTCTTTCAACTGGGAAGCATGATCGAAGGCAGGCTCGGGCATTTGTCCTTCGCGTTGTTGACGCTCGGCCTGGCAGTCGGTTCCAACCTCGCGCAGTATGCCTGGGGTGGCCCTATATTCGGCGGCATGTCCGGGGTCGTGTACGGATTGTTCGGTTTCATCTGGCTCAGAGGCAAATTCGATCCCGCATCGGGCCTCTTCATCGATCGGCAAAATGTCATTCTGATGATGATTTGGTTTGTTGCGTGTTTCACCGGCATGGTGGGGCCGATAGCAAATGGCGCACACGCGGGTGGACTGGTGCTCGGAGTCGTCTTCGGTTACATCTCGGCATTAATGGCCAGACGCTGATTCCCCGACGGAGAATGACTGCAGGCTATTTGAGCGGACCTCTGCCGGCCGCTAGCTGTGGCTGTCGCGGCACACCGGGCTTTCGGAATGGCAGGACACCGTCTCGGACCATAGCTCCAGGGATGCATGCAACTGGTCGATCCATGGGAGCGCCCGGGATTCAAGCGCCTCGGAAAGCACGGCCGCATCGCCGATGCTGCATGCCTGGTCGACATCTTCAATCACACTGCCGAGCTGTTGGAGCTGCCATTTCCGCAACTGGATCAGCGAGGCGCGGCCGTTCTCAGGACCGCAGATGGTGTCGGGCACAAGGCTCAGGGTGAGCAACGGTTCTTTTAAAGCTGTCGTGAGGGTCCACCACAGTTCGCGCCCGGCGATTCCTTCATTGATCAGCATCAAGTCCACTGCCGACTGCATGCGAGCGCGCAGCGCGGCGGTTTGATGAAGGGCCCCCTTGATCAATTGCGCCGGCACCTCCTCCAGGCTCATGGTCTCGGCTTCAACGCGACTGAATTCCTCGATCATCACGCCGGGCTGGGTCAGGTTGATGGGCTCGCCATCGACGGTAATCCAGCAAAGAAGCCTCTGCTGCTGCAACGCGAGGCACTCGAGGTAGGATCGCACCGCTCGAAATGAGCGTCGCTCCGGCGGGAGTTCAACGGGTGCGCCGTCCAGTTTGACTTCAAAATCCACGGGGAAAGAATCGGATGAGCCCATATGCGCCGCTCATGCGCAGAAACCATGCCCCCTTTGCCGAAATCCGAAGTTGTACGTAGCCACCTTGCTGTCACAGAAAAAAGCCGGGGCCAGAATCACCGCACAATCCGGCGTTTGAAACGTCGACGCAAAGAAACTCTTCCCGCGCCAGGCGCAAAAAAAAAGCCGTGTCCACATCGCGGACACGACTGTCATGTCATTCAACCCCAGCCCGCGGCGATCAAGTTGCAGTCATTCCCGTCGCTTCCACCCCGCCCGGTGGCCGAGAGTCCGCCAATTTCATATTGCCCGTTGCGGTTTTTGGAGAGCGCTCCCGGGCAGTGAGCCCAGGCCGCCCAGAACCGCCCCGGTGGCTGTGGTCAACGCCAGAGGCGCGTTTCGTCCGGCAGGGCTGGAGAATAATTTGTGCTCGACAGACCGCCGAGAGGGAATATTCAGTGTGTTTTACCAAAAGCCATGAAATCCAAAATCGCTTTTTTGACGTTTGCTTCCTTCCTGCTCTCGACATTGCACCCGGTGATCGGCGCTCCGGCTGGACAAAACGCCGACGGCGAGTTCGCGCGGATTGCCGATTCATTTCTTGCCGGGTACTTGCAGTGGCGGCCTTTGATCGCGACCCAACTGGGGATTCATGAAGGCGATGGGAAGATCACAGATTACAGCGGAGAGTCGATTCGCGGCGAACTGGAACGGCTGAAGCGGGCCGAAGCAGCGGTCGCGGCAGCGGACCCGAAAGCGCTGAGCCGCGACATTCGGCATGATCGGGAAATCCTTCTCGCGGGCATTCGCGCAGAACTGTTCCGGTTCCGTGATCTTGCGGTGTACACTCGCAATCCGATGACGTATGCCGACGCGCTTGATTTGAATATTTACGCGAAACGAAATTTTGCCCCTGCGGAACAGCGGCTGCGCTCGGTCATCGCCATCGAATCGGAAGCCCCGAAGATTTTCGCCGCTGCCCGGACCAATCTGGAGGCGTCGCTGCCCCGGCCTTACATCGAGACTGCGATTGAAATGGCCAAAGGCGCCGCGGGATTTTTGAGGAGGGATTTAACAGAAGCGTTCAAGGACACGGGGAGCGGGGGCTTGCGCGAGGAGTTTGGGGCTGTGAATGGCAGGGCCGCCGCGGAGCTGGAGAAATTCGCGGCCTGGCTGGAAACGGACAAATTGTCCGCCGCGAATGACCAATACGCGCTGGGCCGGGAAACCTTTCGACGGATGCTGGTGCAAACGGAGTTGATTCCCGAATCGCCCGAGTCGCTCCTGGCGATTGGACTCAAGGAACTGAAGCGCGAACAACAGGTTTTTGCCGACACTGCAAGGCTTATCGATTCGCAAAAAAAGCCTATCGATGTTTTTAAGGAAATCCAGGGCGACCATCCCAGCGAGCAGACCCTGATTCCGGAAACCCGGAAGGATCTCGAGGGGATTCGGCAATTTGTGATCGATCGCAAGATTGTCACCGTGCCTTCCGACCTGCGCGCGAACGTGGAAGAGACCCCGCGTTACCTGCGTGCCACAAGTTTTGCGTCGATGGATACGCCGGGGCCGTTGGAGACCAGGGCAACCGAGGCCTATTATTATGTGACGCCGGTCGAGCCTGACTGGAGCCCGAAGCAGAAGAGCGAATGGCTGACCGCCTTCAACTATTACACGACCGATGTGGTGTCGATTCACGAAGCCTATCCCGGGCACTTTGTGCAGTACCTTTGGTTAAAGGCATCGAACCCGTCCAGGATATCTCAAATCTTTGGCAGCTACGCCTTTATTGAAGGCTGGGCGCATTATTGCGAGCAAATGATGTTGGATGAGGGTTTTGGGAAGGGGCCGGGCGTGGATGCCAAGGCCGCCGCTGTCAGGGCGGCGAAATTCAGGCTGGCTCAATCAGACGAAGCCCTGCTGAGGATTTGCCGGCTGTGCGTTTCGATCAAGACACATTGCCAGGGATTGTCCTTGAAGGACGCCACGCGTTTTTTTGAGGAGAACTGTTATTACGAGCATCAACCCGCGTACGAGGAGGCCCGTCGCGGGACCTTTGACCCGCAGTACCTGTTGTACACACTGGGCAAGCTGGAGTTTTTGAAACTCAGGAGCGATTACAAAAATCAGGAGGGCAGCCGGTTTACGCTGCAACAATTTCATGATGAATTGCTGCGGCATGGAGAGCCCCCCATTCGCCTGCTGCGCGAACGCATGCTGCACGATCCAAAATCCTGGGACGCCTTGTTTTGATCGAGCAACTATTGCGAATAAAATAACAAGATATGGGTAGTGCTTTGGGCACAGGGAGCTCAGGGTCATGGGCATGATGAGCAACAGCCGGAAGATGAGGCTTGCGTTCAGGCGCCCGGACTCGATGGTGGCGCAACTGTCTGTGGGTTCCCACTCAATGCAATGTTGGTTCGCAGGACTCATTGGCAGGGTGCGGAGAAGTATGTCGGACCTCGCGCCCCAGGGTTACCAGGACGAGACCGGGTTTCATTTCGGATCGGCGCCTCGGGCAGAATCGGAAGAGTCGGATTAAGTTGCTTTTTCGGGTCTGACCTGGTGCAGCGGTCTGCGTATAGTGCGGCCATGCGTTTGAACTCCTTCGTGGCGGCCCTGATTGCGGCGGCCGTTTTCGCGCCTCCCAACCTTTGCCCCGCTCAGCAGATCACTGTTCATCCCGACCACACCAACGGCGTGTATCAAACCGGGAATACCGTCCACTGGCTGGTGGATCTGAAAGACGCGTCCAACGACGCGCCACCGGCGCATTACCGCCTTCTGAAGGGTGGATTGACCGAAGCCGGCAGCGGCGACCTGGCCTTCACCAACTCGGCCGCGGAAATTGACAGCGCCTTCGATGGGCCAGGGACAATGCTGATGGAAGTCACCTGGAAACCCGGGGAGGGCAAGCCGGCGCCAATCGCCCCGTAACCCGCGGCCGAAAAGCGGCTACTGTTTGTTCAGCCTCAGCATGACAACGTCATGCCCGGGAACTTCCACGTCCAGCGATGCGGCCGTTGTCCCGAGGTCTTTCTTTGCCCAGAGATCGCGCACCTGGTACCCGGTGTCCTCAAACCCGGGTTTGCGCTTGAAGATGTCGTCTGAGACCGGTTCCTTCTTCCAATCGAACACGATCTTCTGCGGCCGGGCGGTGCGATTCAAAATGCACATGGCCCAGGCGCCGTCCGAAAGGGGTTTGAACCACGTTTCCACATCGCCCTTGGAGGAATAGACAAACCCCTGGATGCCGAGCGCGTCCTGGTCGACTGCGATGACTTCCTTGTTGGCCAGAATGTTGAGCGTTTCGCTGGACATGTGGCGCAGGTCATTGCCGGCAATCAGCGGCGCGGCCAGCATGCACCACATCGAAAAATGCGCCCGATCCTCATTGGCGCGCATGCCGTTTCCGACTTCGAGCATATCCGGATCGTTCCAATGTCCCGGCCCGGCGTACTGACGCAATTCCTTTTGCATGTCCAGAATCTGCAAAACTCCCCACGAATACCACGTGCCGTGGTCGTTCTTGCAGTCGAAACAATTGTAAATGTCGCCGGTGGTGCGCCACAAGTGGCCGACGTTGGTGGCCCAGGTCCAGGGATGACTGTTGCCCCACTCACAAATGCTGAACACCATCGGGCGGCCCGCATCATGCACCGCATCTCGCATCGTCATGTACGCTCCCTCGGCCTTCAGACCTTCCACATTGCACCAGTCGTATTTCAAATAATCAATTCCCCATTGCGCGTACATCTGCGCGTCCTGATATTCGCGCCCCCTGCTTCCCGGCTTGCCACCGCAGGTCTTCCAGCCCGCATCCGAATAAATGCCCATCTTAAGCCCCTTGGAATGGATATAGTCGGACAACGCCTTCATGCCCGAGGGAAATCTCTTCGCATCAGGATGAATGAAACCCTGGCCGTCTCTTTCGCCATGCCAGCAATCGTCAATGTTGATGTACAGGTAGCCCGCATCCTTCATCCCGGAAGAAACCATCGCATCGGCAACTTGCCGGATCAGCTCCTCGCTGACGTCGCAAGCGAATTTGTTCCAGCTGTTCCATCCCATGGGCGGGGTCTGGGCGAGCTGATCGAATTTTTGCGCAAACGTGACGGCGGACGTGAGGCAGCCGATGAGGATGAGGATGAGGGTGAGTTTAATGGATTTCATTTTGTTGCCAGGCTGAATCGTTGTTCATGGAGTGCGCCGCACTTGAAAATACTACGCGGCTCTGCTACAGACGGGCAAGCTCGCCAAAAGCCGATCCAGTCACGGAACCGGCGGCCGCTCCGGCCTGCGGTAGATGACGACCGAGTCATTGGCGAACACCTGGTCCGCCCCGGCAAGGATAATCCGCCACGCCCACGGATATTCGTCCATCGACTTGCGAATCGCGCCATCGGCAAAGATGTATCGAACATTATTCCCCCAGAACTGGCTCCACCGTTTCTTGTCGGCCCAGTTGCCATTTTTGTGAAACAGATCCGCAAACCAATCCTTGCGTTGCTCGTAATCCAGCGACATGGCCCAATGCCCCCACAGGACCGTGTTCCCGGCAAAAGCGGGTATTAATCGGCTGGAAGCCACGTTGGCGAAAACAACGTCATCGGGTCGCGTGTGCAACTTCAGGTAATTCAGCCCCTCCACCAGGTCGTTGCTGATGAAATAGGACCGTTCGAGATTGAGTTGAACTGCATGGTGCGCGTCCAGCAGCAGGTAAACGGGTGTGGAGATGAGCAAGGGAAGCAGGACAATAGCTGAGGTGATGACGGCTCGTTTGCGCAGGCGCGGGTCCAAGCATTTTCGCAGAAGCGCGTCCGTGGAAATCGCCGCCAGGATGCACAGCGGGATGTGGGCGCCGAAGATGAATTTTCTTTGGAACCAGAAAGGGAGGTAACAAAACCCGAGACAGAGCAGAAACCAGAGGAGGACCTGCCAATATTGGCGGACCCAGAGCTTCCATGCGGCCGCAATGCCGGCGAGGCATGCCAGCAAAGGCAATCCGAACCCGAGCGCGTAGCTGACCAGGGATGGGCTGGGCATTTCTCCCTGCGCATTGTGACTGGACACCATGGGATCGAACTCGGCCAGGAGGACCACATACAACGCAAACGGGAACACAGCCAAAAAAAGCGCCACAGGTACGCCACGGACTCTTTCCGTCTCCGAACCCAGGTAATCGCGACGGCTAGAGCAAACAAGAGGGGCTGGGAATAAGGATGCACCAGCGCCAGCACACCCGTCGAAAGCCCGCTACGCCACAGATCGGACGTGCGTCCGTTGCGTGTTCCTCGATCCAGCCAATAGATGGACAACAGCATCAAGGTGAGGGAGTACGGAAACAGCGGGTTCCACAAAAGCGACCAGTAAGTATTCGCGTCGACGACCCAGACATCGGCCGGCACCAGGTGGATTTTTTGCATCGGCTTGCCTAAACCCACAAAGGCCAAAAGACCGCCGAACCCGCCCGATACTCCCACCAGGATGGTGGCGAGGGTGGACTGAAATCGATTCAGCGCGAGGTAATCGGTGTATTTGAAAAAAGCCAGAAAGAAGCAGACCACGCCGAGGGATTTGGCCGCCCAGTGAACCACTGCGACGTTGCAGCCGGGCAACGAGCTGATCCATCCACATGCCAGGAAGAAAGGATTGAACAAAAACGCGGAGTGTGGGACCGCTGTGAACTTGACATGAAAGAGCAGGCTGCCGTGGGCGGCCTGTTGAGACCATGCCATGTACGCGAAGGAATCTTCGGGATAGGGCGGCTGGATCCAAGTGTAGTGGCATCCGGCGGGTGTGGAAAACCAATTGACCAGGTAAGGCACGGATGTTGCCAAAACCAGAAAGATGATCCAGGCCCAGCGAAATCGTGCCCGGCCCTTTGGCGGATTTGGGCTCTTCAACCAAAGCTGTCTCGGCGGACTCGACCGCGGATTTCGACTGCTTCGGCGGCTTGCGGCGATTTTGTCTGTTTCGACCGCTCATGCAGCGAATGGCAAATGACGACTCCTCTGGAGCATCGGAAGCAATCCATCAATGAACTGCGCGCGGGGATCAGGCTTTCGGAAAAAATGCAGCATCGATCTTCCTTCGCGTGGCCTCATCCATTTGAATCAGCGGCGGCCACCGGCGTTTGTAACCTTCCTCCGGAAGCTTGCGCGTCGCATCAATGCCAAGCTTGCTGCCGACGGCGATTTCGGTGGTCGCGTGGTCGAGCACGTCGGCCGGTCCCCGGGTGAAAATGCTGTCGCGCTGCGGATCAGTGTTGGCGCAAACGCGGAACAACACCTGTCGAGTGTCGTGCACGTCCACATCATCGTCGACGACGACAATGTACTTCGTGAACATCATCTGGCCCATCCCCCACAAGCCATGCATGATTTTGTACGCCTGCATCGGGTAGGTTTTCCTGATGCTGACGAAAACCAGGTTGTGAAACACCCCTTCTGCCGGCAGGGCCAGATTCACCAGTTCAGGGAAGTTCATTTTCAATATCGGCAGGAACAGTTTCACCGAAGCGCTGCCCATGTGAAAATCCTCCATCGGGGGCATCCCCACAATCGTCGCGGGATAGACAGCGTCCTTGCTGTGAGTGATCGCGGTGACATGAAAGACGGGATAGGGCTCGGGCAGCGTGTAATAGCCGGTGTGATCCCCGAACGGTCCCTCCTCGCGCAAGGGTTCCCGAGGATCAACGTAGCCTTCAATCACACAGTCGGCGTTCGCGGGAACTTCCAGGTCAACGGTCTCACACTTGACGAGCTCGACCGATTTTTTGCGCAGGAATCCGGCCAGGAGAAACTCATCGAGTCCATCCGGCAGCGGCGCCGTGGCGCAGAACGTGAACACCGGATCCCCTCCCAGGAAAACTGCCACCGGCATCCGCTCCCCGGTTTGATAATAACGACGCCCGTGCCGGGCCCCGACCTTCTGCAACTGCCAGTGCATGCCCGTGGTCCGCTCGTCGTAAATCTGGATGCGGTACATGCCGAGATTGCGCTGGCCAGTCTCCGGATCCTTTGTGGCCACGCACGGCAACGTCACAAATCGCCCGCCATCCAATGGCCAGCATTTCAGAATCGGCAGATCCAGGAGCGTCGGAAATGGCCCCGTCATCGATGCACCGCCAGGCATGCGCACGATATCCGGAGCCGGCGGCCACGGTTCCTTCCTCATATCGGCCGGGTCGAACTTCCGGATGATCTCCTTGCACCGTCCCCCCTTCACCAGTTTTGGCCGGGCATGCCTCAGTTCAATGGCGGCCGAAAGAAGCTGGATGGTTTCGCGGACGGATGTCGGCGGCCGCGCCTGCAACAAGGCTCCCATTTCCCGGGCGAGCTCGTCCACGGAATCGACTCCCAAGCTCATGGCCATCCGCTTTGGAGAACCCATGGTGTTGATGGCAACAGGGAATGGCGACAGGTTCCCGTTGACGGTGGGCTTTTCGAACAGCAGCGCTTTGCCTCCGCCGGGAGATTTCATCTCGCGATCGGACAATTCGGTGATTTCGAGCTCGGTGGCGACGGGCTGCGCGACTCGCTTCAATTCCCCCGCCGTGTCGAGCGCATCGAGAAAATCCGAAAAGGAATTGAAGGCCATGAAGTCAGAGTACCAAAAGCGGCTGGCGGCGCAACATTCGGGCGGCCGAAAGCGCGTGCAGACCGTCTGCGGCATCCTCACGCGAAGTGCGTGAAATTGACGAGCACGCGAGTGTTTCCAACGCATTATTTCCGTGTATTTCGCTTAAAAGGCATGCTGGCACCGGCAGTGCTTGGAGATTGTCAGAAACGGGTTGACAGCGAGGGCGAATTACCTAGAGTTCGCGAACTGTTTGCCGAAAAACTAAATCAATTCACTAAAGCATATGAAGAAATTCAGTCAGAAAATCCGAGCGTTCACCCTGATCGAACTGCTCGTGGTGATCGCGATCATCGCGATCCTGGCCGCTTTGCTGCTGCCGGCACTGGCCGCTGCGAAGAAGAAGGCGCAACGCATTCAATGCGTCAACAACCTCAAACAAGTCTGCGTCGCGTTCCGGCTCTGGGGCGGCGACAACCAGGAACTGTACCCGATGTCGGTGGACGCCACGCGCGGCGGGGCAAAGCAAGCTTTGGGTACGATCGCCGTCAACACGGATCAGGTTCAAAACTACTCACCGGCGGTCGGGACCGGACAGCCCTGCCTGGGTGTGTTTTCGATCTTCTTTGTCATGTCCAACGAGTTGAGCACGCCAAAGATTCTTTTCTGCCCCTCGGAATATGACAATCAGCGTTCACAGGCCACAAGCTTCCTGGGCCTTTCCCCCAACAACACCCCTGTTCCGGGAACCATCTACTACAAGAACTGGAAGAACGTGAGCTATTTCATCGGCGTTGACGCCGACGACAATTATCCGCAGATGTTTTTGACGGGCGATCACAACTTGGGTTACATGAACAAGAACGTGAACCCGATTGCCGGCCATCTCTTTGGCGACGGCCTGCCCGCGACTGCCGCCATCGGCACCAATTACGACCAGCCACCGACTGCGGTGGCTGACCTCACGATGTGGGTCGGATGGGGTGACAACCAGCATTCCAAACTCGGCAACGTCGCTTTCACAGACAGCCATGTGGAAACGTTGAACGGCTCGGCGCTGCAGGACGCCTTTAAGGCCAGCGGCGACATCCAGCACAGTGACACAGTCGGAAACCTGAGTATCGGCAGCAACCGGTTACAGTTCAAGTAAGCCAACCGGTCCTGATAATTGCGGAAAGGCGTCCAGGTGGACGCCTTTCTTTTTTTAAATCACCCGATCGAGGCGGCCGTCCTGAGAATCATCTCGCGCAGGGGCGTGGCGGGCCGAAACCCGGTCGCGCGGGCAAGTTTGTCCAGGGCAGGCTTGCGGCGGCGCATGTCGTCGCACGGGGCCGCATACGCGAGATGGTATGGAACCAATTCGATGGCCGATTTGGAGCCCATGATTTGAACAACACTCTTTGCCAGGTCGAGTATGGTTACCTCGAAGTCTCCACCCACATTAAAGACCTGCCCCCGGGCACCGGGACAACCCTGCAGCCGGACCAGGGCTCCGACGGTATCCGGGACGTAACAGAAGCACCGGGTCTGAAGTCCATCGCCAAAGACCCTCAGGGGCTCGCCCCGCCTGGCGGCGCTGATGAAGCGCGGCAAAACCATCCCGTATTTCCCGGTCTGGCGCGGCCCCACCGTATTGAAGAGCCGGGCGATGATCACGGGCAGCGCGCGCTCACGGGCGTACGCCAATCCCATGAACTCGTTCATTAACTTCGAACAGGCGTAGGCCCATCGGCCATTGCCAGGCGGACCGATCAACAAATCGTCTTCCTCAGACAGCTCGTGCTTCTCGCTCTTCCCATAGACTTCCGAACTGGACACCAGCAGCATCGGGACCTTGGCCTGGGCGGCGGCTTTGAGCAACAGCTCCGTTTCACCCACGTTTGTCTCCAATGTTCGCAGCGGCGACTGCAGAACCAGTTCCACACCCACCGAGGCAGCCAGGTGGTAAATGGATGCCGCTTCGGAAACGAGCCCGGCCAGATCGGGGCATTCGGAAATCCGGGATGTCACGATGCGCAGTTGGGGATGGGCTGCGACGGCGCGCAGATTGTCGAGGGCGCCGGTGGAAAGATCATCGAGCACAACGACGGCCTGGTTATCCGCCAGCAACCGCTCCACCAGGTGTGAGCCAATAAAACCCGCGCCGCCGGTGACCAGAATATACGGTTTCATCAGGTTTGGTTGCCGCGTTTCAGTCCTGCGACTGGCGGCTTGAAGCGGCGGGCGCCAATGCCCGGGCCATGGCCTCCGCCAGCCTCTGGCGGTACTCGGGGTCGGCAATCAGCCGCGCTTCGCGTGGATTGGAAAGAAAACCCGCTTCAATGAGGACGGCGGCCCGGGATTGCCCGCGCAGAACGCCCAGAAAGCGCGCACGACGCACCCCCCTGTCATAGCCGACGACCGGCAACAAGGCGCGATGCAGAAGGACCGCGCATTGGAGGTTCTGCTCATCAAAGGAGTTGTTTGGAAAAATCGCGGTCAGATCATCTTCGTAACCGCGCGTCAGCGTGGAGGGCATTCCGGCGGGTGTCAGGCAGTACGTTTCGAGCCCGGCCTGCTCCTGGCTGGGAGCGGCTGAGTTGAAGTGCAGGCTGATGAACAAGTCGGCCCGGTGTTCCTGCGCAAAGGCCACGCGGTTTGAGAGCGTCACGTCCACGTCGTTGGTGCGCGTCAAATATACCTGCCAGCCACGGTCCGTGAGCAGGCGTTCCAGCCGCCTGGCCCAATCCAAAGTGAATTCCTTCTCGCACAACCCGCTCGCCATGTTCGACGCGCCCGTGTTCTGCCCTCCATGGCCGGGGTCGACAACAATGACCGGCCTCTCTCTCCACTGCAGTTCCGGGCTGTGAATCAGGGGCTCAAGATTTTTTTTCAGATCGAGCGTATGCAGGAAGATCTGGTTGCCGATGAGTTGAGGCTCAAATCCCAAATGCAATTCCAACCCATCCCAGTTTGCCAGCAATGTCCCCGCCAGGGCCGTGAAGGTGCCGTTGGTCGTGTTCAGCGCAAACTTTGTGTCCTCCGCCCTGGAGAGGAGACGAAGATTTCCGTACCCATGCTGGCGCGCCCAGCGGCCCAGGGGAATCCAGGTATCGGCATACCGGCTCGGCAACAGAGGGGTCGATTCAGGGAGTGAACCCGGAGGCGGCGCCAGCCGGGGGGGTTCCGGGACCCGTTCGAGGGATTCGTGGGTCCAGTCGCGGGCGCGGGCCGGTGGAGCATCCGGGCAGCAAAGACAACAAAGCGAATATCAGGATGTGCCGGGGCATGAACACGCGCTTCATTCTGCGCAAGGACGCGATTGACTCAAGTTGTTTCAGTCTGCGCGCGCGCTTGTCGGTTCATCGGAGGCAGGTCATAATGCGAGCCGAAAGGGAACCGCATGAAAATACTCGTGGCCATTACGGGCGCCAGCGGCATGATTTACGCCCAGCGCCTGCTCGACAACCTGGATCCTCAACGTGAGGAAATTCATGTGGTGCTCAGCAATTATGCCCGGCAGGTCATCGCCGAAGAACTGCCTGGCGGTTTGAGGCCTCCGGCCGGCGCGGTCGTTCACCCGGTCAAAGGCATGAACGCGCCCTTCGCCAGCGGCTCCAACCCGCCCGATGCCATGGTGGTGATTCCTTGCACGATGGGGACCCTGGGCCGGATCGCGCATGGATACAGCGAAGACGTGCTGCTGCGCGCCGCCGACGTGGTGCTCAAGGAAAGAAAAAAACTGATTCTCGTTCCGCGTGAAACCCCGCTCAGCCTGGTCCACATTAAAAACATGGAACTGCTCCTGCAAGCCGGGGCTACGGTGTTGCCGGCCAATCCCAGCTTTTACACCCGGCCAGCAACCTTGGAGGAACTGGCGGACACAGTCGTGGCCCGGGTCCTGGATCACCTGGGCATCCCCCAAAACCTGGTGAAGCGCTGGGGGGAGGAACGGGAATGAAAACGGGGAAAGCCAAAACGAACATCCGACAACCAACATCCAACATCCAATGTCGAAGTCGGGTGAAATGTCGGGAGGTGATCACTCGCAGGGCTGTGTACAATCTCCGCGAGGAGAATGGATCTCCTGCATCCATGCTTAATGAGGGCGACGCTCAAAAAAGGGTTTACGATTTGGAAGACAGATTGATGGCCTTTGCCTCGGCAGTGATTGACCTGTCGGAGAGCTTGCCTTCCAATCGATCGGGAAATCATGTCGCTGCCCAGATCTTAAGGTCTGGAACTTCACCGTATCCAAATCATGCAGAGGCGGAAGACGCTGAATCGCGGCAGGATTTTATCCACAAACTGAAGATCTGTTTGAAAGAATTGCGTGAAACACGACGCTGGGCTCGGCTAATTCAGGCAAAAGGCTGGGCCGGCAACCAGAAGATGCTGGACTGCGTGCTCGTTGAGTGCGACGAATTAATTCGCATTTTTTTCGCCAGCATTCGCACAGCGAAACAGAAGGCCGCCTCGTGAATGCTCATCGCAATGAAAGGGTCTGATCAATTCTTGGTTCACCACGATGGGAGTTGGATGTTGGATGTTGGATGTTCAAAAATTTTGGATTGTAGAGACTAAATGTTCGCGACGCTCAAAAAGTGGTCTTCCTTCATCCGGTTCAGCCACACCATCTTTGCCCTGCCCTTCGCCCTGGCGGCCATGGGAGTTGCGGCGCGCGATAATCGGGGCTGGCCGGGGTTGCGTATTCTTCTTCTGATTCTCGCGGCCATGGTCTGCGCCCGCACGGCCGCGATGAGCTTTAACCGGATCGTTGACCGCCAGCTCGACGCGCTCAATCCCCGCACCGCCGGCCGGCATCTGCCCGCAGGCACCATCACCATGGCCGGCGCGACCGCACTGTGCGCCATCTCCTGCGCGGGCCTGGTGATTGCCGCATGGTTTCTGAACCTGCTCTGCTTTTATCTCTCCCCGATCGCACTGTGCGTCATTTGTTTCTATTCCCTCACCAAACGGTTTACCCAGTATTCTCACTTTTTCCTGGGCCTCTCCCTGGCATTGGCCCCCGTCGGCGCATGGCTCGCCGTCAAAGGCAGCCACGTTTCGCCCATGGAAATTGTCCAGATGACGACGCTCGCATCGGCCGTCGTTCTCTGGCTCGCGGGATTTGACATCATCTACGCGCTGCAGGATTACGATTTTGATCGCGCCCATGGCCTCCATTCGCTCGTGGTGGCCTGGGGCCCGAAGAACGCCCTGCAAGCCTCGTTCCTGTCCCACATGATCATGTGCGGCCTGCTGCTCGCCTTTGGCCTGCTCTGCCGATTCCGCATCGCCTACATCACCGGCTGGTTTATCATCGTGGGATGCCTCGTGCTGGAACACTGGATCGCCCGCCGCCGCAGCCTCAATTGGATCAATGTCGCCTTCTTCCGGCTCAACGCGGTCGTGAGCACCGTCTTTCTCCTGGTAACCCTCGCCGAAGTGATCTTTCAGGGCGGATTTAAAATAAGTCAATGAGTCAATGAGTCAGTGAGTCAAAGAATTCCCGACATTACCCGACCAATTAATTCACTGACTCACTGATTCACTGACTGTCTTTTTCGTCCTTTTGCCAATCGGCCGGATTCTGCTAACCTTTGTTTCGGATGCACCTCTTGATTCACCGCAGCGAACTGCGCGATCTTTATGACAAAGTCGCCGCGGGCGAGCGCATTTCAGAAACGGATGCGTTGCGACTGTTCGAAAGCAAGGACCTCAATGCCGTCGGAACAATCGCCGATCTCGCCCGCTCGCGCCGCAGCGACACCGGCAATCGCGCGAGTTACATCATCAATCGCTACATCAATTATTCCAATTATTGCATCCTCTCCTGCCAGTTCTGCTCGTTCGCCCGCAAGAAGCGCGACGCGGACGGCTTTGAGCTGACGCTGGACCAGATTTTGGACAAGGCGCGCGAAGCCCTCAAGATCGGCGTGACGGAGCTCCATATTGTCGGCGGACTCCACCCTTCGCTCCCGTTCAGCTATTACGTCCAGATGATGTCATCGCTGCGGGCGCTGGATCCGCGGTTGCAGCTCAAATGCTTCACCGCCATTGAAATTCTGCACCTTGCCTGGCTTGCGCGAAAACCCGTCGAGGAGGTTTTGCGCGAACTCAAGGCCGCGGGTTTGGATTCATTGACCGGCGGCGGTGCGGAAATCTTCAGGCCCCAAATCCGGTCGGCCATTGCCCGCGGCAAGGAATCGGCCGAGGAGTACCTGGGCGTCCATCGCGCATGGCATCGCATGGGCGGACGCAGCACGTGCACGATGCTGTTCGGGCACGTCGAAACCGCCGCGGACCGCGTGGATCATTTGCGCCAGTTGCGCGCGCTCCAGGATGAGACGCGCGGTTTTGTGGGCTTTGTGCCCCTTCCGTATCATCCCGAGAACAATCAAATCCCGGTGGAACATGCTCCGACGGGATATGACACGCTGCGGACGATTGCGGTCAGCCGCATCTACCTGGACAATTTCGAGCACATCACAGCCTACTGGGTGGGCATGGGACTGAAGCTGGCCCAAGTGGCCTTGAATTACGGAGCGGACGATTTGCACGGGACAGTCCTGGAAGAGCACATTTTTCACATGGCCGGTGCGGCCACGCCGCAACTGCAGACCGAAGCCGAAATGGTAAAAGCAATCCGTGAAGCGGGCCGCACGCCGGTGCAGCGAAATACGTTTTACGAACCGGTGAAGGTGTGGGAAGATGCGCCCGCGCAGGGAGCCGAAGCCCGGACAGGCTCCGGGCCATCAGCAATGCTCGAAGGAAACCTGGCAACCGCATGAGATCGAATGCCGCCAAAAAGCCTGGATGTTGCCACCACGCCGCTGTAACAGGGGAGGCTCGATGAAACTGCCCAACGGCCCGTCCAAATTGCACATGGCTCCGCGTGAAAGCGCGGAGGACCTGGCGCGCCGGATCGAACACGAGAAGCGCGCGGCCAATGCCCAGCGCGAAAGCCACCTCGAACAATCCCTCGCCCCGTTCCGTGTCGGCTCGGTCCCCTACCTCAACGCGGTCCCGCTCACACGCGGGCTCGAGGGGGAAATCACCTTCGCCGTGCCCTCACAATTGGCGGAGATGCTGCGCCGCGACGAATTGGATGCCGCACTCGTCAGCGTGGCGGAAGTGTTGTTCACCGATCGCTATGACGTGCTCGACGAAATCGCGATTGCTTCGCTGGGCGAGGTTCAAAGCATTTTGCTGGCGCACCGCAAGCCGATCGAACAGGCGCAGACCATCTACTGCGATCCCGCGTCAATCACCAGCGTCAACCTTCTCAAAGTGATCCTGGCCGAGAAAGGCCTCAAACCGGAGTTCCGCCCCTTGCCCAGCTATGATTTCGCCGCGCTGCCCGACTACGCCCTGTTAATAGGAGACACGGCATTGAACTTCTTGCTGGGCCCTCACGAGCATGACCTCTGCGACCTGGGCGAGATTTGGTTCGATATGACGCAGCTTCCCTTTGTCTATGCGGTCTGGGCATTGCGGCGCGGAGTCCAGAATGCCGAGTTGCGCCGGCTGCTGCGCGAAGCGCACGACTTCGGGCTGGATACGCTGGATCACATCATTCAGACCCGCACGGACTATGATTTCAATTTCCGGAAGGATTATCTCGGCTGGCACATTCACTACCACCTCGGAGCCGATGAGAAACGCGGGATATCCAAATTCATCGAGTTGCTCCGCAAGCATGGCCTGGGGCCCGTTCATGAGCCAAAGTTTGTGACGTAGCAGTGGAAGTGCCCAGTGAGAAGGACAAGCGGCAGGTCCTGTGCTGAAACTCGAGAGTCTGACGCTTCTCCCCTCTGACCTCTCAAGTCTTCCTTCTTGCTTCTCGTTCCAGCCTGGCCAGAGTCTCCGGATCCCGCACATCGACCCAGCGGCCCTGGATCTCCAATCCTGCGATCGGAAGTTTCGCGGCCAGCATCGCATTGATTGCCTGGGTAAGTTCATATTCGCCCCGGGGTGACCTTTCGAGCCGGGCTGTGAAATCGAACAGGGCCGGCTTGAAGATATAGATTCCGGCATTGTACCAGACCGGGCCATTCGGCTTGATCCACCCTTCGCGTCGCAATTGTTCCAGTTGTTCCGGGCCGGGTTTTTCCACGATCCGCTGCAACCGGAACTGCGCGTCAAAAAAGTTCAACCCGCCCTTGGTGACATCTTCGCCGCGAGTGACCGTCACAAGTCCGGAAAAATCGCCGGACTCAAATCGGCGCGCCATGAGACTGTATGTTTGCGGGTTGACGAGAATGTCGCCGTACGTGAGGAGGAAGGGAGAGGCGCCCACGAATGCCTTCGCGAGTTCGGGGGCTTTGCCGGTTCCATCCTGCACGGCCTGGCGGCCATACGCGATTTGAACCCCCCATTTGGACCCGTCCCCAAAATGGTCCTCGACCATATCCGCTCGAAAGCCGGTGACGATGAACACCGAGTCGATGCCTGCCGCGAGGACGCCTTCAAGGATGTGTTCGAGGATGGGTTTGCCTTGGACCTTGAGCATGGGTTTGGGCATTTCCTGGGTCAGGTCCCGCATGCGCGTGCCCTTCCCCGCGGCGAGAATGACGCATTTCATCAAACCACAGGGGAACACAGAACCAGGCCGATGAAAACAAACTTTTGGAGCGAATTAAAAGTGGGTGAGAAGTGAAGGCACTCGGTTTTGGAGGAGCGCGGCTGTGTTTGGAGGAGCGCAGCGACGAGAAACCAGCCGCAGCAGGCTCGATCCATCCAGTGCGTTCGGACGTGCTGCGGCTGGTCTTCGACACAGCCGCGCTCCGCGCAAGGGGCTCCGTCCCTCACCGGAACGGTCTGCACCCGGCTGTCCTCATTCTCTGCGTGACTTTGAAGCCGGGTCGTGAAACATTCTCGCGGTGAAAGCAACCACATTGACCTGCATCCTGGCCTCGGCATTGACGCTGATGACCGCATGCACAAAAGCAGAACAAACCAACAAAGTGAACACCAAGGAAGTGGCCGTGATTAAAACGACCCAAGGAGAAATGGTGGTCGAGTTCTGGCCGGAGGTGGCGCCGAAGACTGTTGAAAACTTCAAAACGCTGGCTCGAAAAGGATACTACGATGGGATTTGTTTTCATCGTGTGATCCGGGGTTTCATGATCCAGGCGGGCGATCCTCTGACCAAAGATCCTTCGCGCGAAGCCGAATGGGGCAACGGCGGACCCGGCTACACGATTAAGGCCGAGTTTAATGACCGGCACCATGCGCGGGGAGTAATTTCCATGGCCAGGTTGCCCGGCGATCCCGACTCAGCGGGCAGCCAGTTTTTTATTTGCCATGGGGACGCGGGTACTTTGGACCACCAATACACCGCGTTTGGCAAGTTGATCAAAGGCGACGACGTGCTGGAGAAGATCGCGACCACGCCCACGCATCCGCCAGACCGGCCGGACAAGCGGGTGGATATCCAGAGCATCAAAATCGTGCGGGCCGATGCGGTGAAATAGCTAACGAAGATAAAATGTCATGAATGAAGTTGCGATAATCAAAACGACGGAAGGCGAGATGGTGCTAGAATTTTGGCCCGATGTGGCACCAAAGACGGTCGAGAATTTCAAGACCCTGGCTAAAAAAGGTTTCTACGACGGCACCTGTTTCCATCGTGTGATCAAGGATTTCATGATCCAGGGTGGAGATCCCCTGACCAAGGATCCGGCCAAGGAATCCTCCTGGGGAACGGGCGGACCGGGCTATACCGTCAAGGCGGAATTCAACGATCGCCCGCACGAGCGCGGCGTCATCTCGATGGCACGATCCCAGGATCCGGATTCGGCCGGCAGCCAGTTCTTTATTTGTCACGGCAGCCCGCGATTCCTGGATCATCAATACACGGCGTTTGGCAAGCTGATCAAAGGCGATGATGTGCTGGAGAAGATAGGAACAACCCCCACGCATCCGCAGGATCGGCCGAACAAGCGCATCGGCATTGAGAGCATCAAGATTGTCGCCCAGGGTTCAGACAAATAAGGGAATGGAATTGGCCGAGCTGGAACGGCAGTTGGTGGCTTTGGGGTGTCCTCGGGAGAAGTCGGCTGAAATGGCCGCGCAACTGGACAAGCGCGCCAAACAGCTTGCCGGGCAAAAGAACCGCAGCTACGAAGAAGCCCTGGCTCACCTGCTCAGCCTCATGAGCCAGGGTTGGGCAGCCAAAGGAAAGCCCTAGGTTTTTGATGTCGCTGGCCGCGCGCAGCGCGGCCCTACCATGATTCAGCCCTGGAAAAAACTGGGTTCCAAACCGATCGGAAATTTCGGGATCTTTACGATCCGATCCGACCGAAAGGTCTCCCCGCGCACAGGGAAGGAACACAATTTCTTCGTCATTGATTCCGTCAATTGGGTCAATGTGATCGCGCTGACTCCCGACGGCCAAATCATTCTCGTGGAGCAATACCGGCACGGGTCCAACACAGTGGAACTGGAAATCCCCGGCGGCATGATGGATTCCCGGGATGCGACTCCGGAAGCTACGGGCGCGCGCGAACTGCGGGAGGAAACCGGCTACGAGGGAGATATGGGCATTGTCATCGGCCAAGTCTATCCCAACCCGGCAATCATGGCCAACGTGTGCTTCACCGTCCTCATTCAGAACTGCCGCTGCATCCATCCCGTTGAGTTCGACCACGGGGAAGACATAATGACGCGGCTTGTGCCGGTTTCCAAAGTGACGTCGCTATTGCGGACAGGAACGATCCGCCACGCTCTGGTTGTCGCCGCGTTGTATCACTTTGAGCTTCATCAGCGCGGAGCCGCGGAGCCGGGAAAGTAACGGAGCTGTAGAGCCGCGCGCCAGCGTCCTGGAGTGCGGCAGCCCTCTGCCGCTTTGTTGCGCTCTCGCACTTCGAAAACCGAGTGGTCACCCGATGCTTGCGACATACCCTCCGGAAAAGCGGCAGAGGGCTGCCGCACTCCAAAACCTGGCGGATTCACAAGGCTCCAGATAAAGCCGGGCTAGCGTGTTTTTGCCGCGCGCACCGCGTTCTTCTTCTCCTCAAGCTCGGCCTGTAACGCCTTCCGTTCGTTCACCAGGTGCTCTTGCAGCTTGCCGGCCTTCTCCACGTCGCCCACATGCAAGGCATCGTCGATCTCGCCTTTCAACGCGATTTCGCGCTCGGCGATTTTGGCCGTGTATTTTGAATCGAGCTCGGCAAGCTGTTTCTTTTTTTGGGGCGTCATCGTGACTGAGGGCGCCTGTTTGCTCAATCGTTCCATCGCCAGTTCGTAGGCCGTTTTCATGATATCGGGATCAGGATATTTTCACTTCTTCTTCTTCCAAGGCATTTCGGGAAATTTCGCAGGAGGAGGAGTGGGTTTGACCATGTCGAGTTCGGGATTGCGCGGCTGGGCCGAGTCGCCGGTTTTCGCTGCGGCGGCATCGGTTCGCCAGGACGCGATCCGCGCCTGCAGCCCGTGATGCTCAGCAGTCTTTTTGTCGCCGGCTTTCATGTAGAATAGAGACAGGTTGGTATGCACAAGCTGCTCGTGCGGCCGCAGCGCCTCAGCCTTGTGGCCTTCGGCAATCGCCGCGGCAAAATCGCCCTTGCGATAATACGCCATCCCCAGTGCCAGCCTGGCCTCGAAATGCTTGTCGTCCTCCGCCAGCAGCGCCCCCAGCTTGGATATCGCACGATCGTACTCGCCCATGCTGAAATCATACATGGCATCGTCGTACTGGTCCTGGGGGGAGTTCATAAGTTTGACATTGCACACCCTATCGCACGATCATAGCGGGACGCAAGTGCGGGACGAGGAAGGGCGGCCCCAGACAGCAATTCCCCGCTCCCCGGCTCCTCGAGCACAACATGACATGAATTTGCCAATTCGATTAATTTCGACGGATTTCGACGGGACCATTTTTTCCGAATTCGAAAGCCCTCCGATTCCCGAACCGCTACAGGACATCATTGGGGACCTTCAGCGGCGGGGCGTCAAGTGGGCCATCAACACGGGGCGGGACATGTCGAGCCTGATGGAAGCGCTGGCGCGCTCGAAGGTGTCGATCCAGCCGGATTACCTGGTGTTGGTGGAGCGGGAAATTCATATTCACGACGGGGTGCGGTATGCGGGGCTGGAGCAATGGAACGAGGCGTGTTTGCAGGCGCACCAGGAACTCTTCAAGCGGGTGCGAGAGGATGTGCCGCGGTTGACGGATTGGATCAACGCGCGTTTCCACGCGACGGTTTACGAGGATGATTATTCGCCGTTTTGCCTCATTGCCGGGGACAACGGGGATGCGGACCTGATTCACGAATATCTGGACGAGTATTGTCGGGAGGTGCCGCACCTGGCGCTGATGCGCAACGATGTGTATGCCCGGTTCAGCCACGAATCCTACAACAAGGGCACGGCGCTGCAGGAGTTGTCGCGCCGGCTGGGCATCAGCGCCGACACTGTGTTTGCGGCCGGAGATCATTTGAATGACCTGCCGATGCTCGATCGCAAGTATGCGCGATGGCTGGCGGCGCCGGACAATGCAATTGCTCCGGTCAAGAACATGGTGTTGAGGCAGTCCGGATTTATCAGCAAACTTCCGGCGGGACGCGGGGTCGCAGAAGCAATCATGTTTCATCTTAAAAACGACGCCGGTGAACCATATTTGCTCATAGACGATCGCGGTGCCATGATCAAACCTAATCACCTTATCTTGTGATGCGTGCGGCAATGCAAAAATCGACATAAGTAATTGATCTACAATTACATGCTTTTTAGATTAGCGTTTGACTCTTATCCTCCAAGTGTTACTGTTTTTGCGCGGAACTGTTGATAATAAAAAAACTTCATGAGCGATACATCCCGGAGCATTCCCTCGGCGGGCGGATCTCCTGAAACCGCCAAAATTTCCGAAGCGATCATCCGGATCGCAGGCAACTCTCAGGACGGAATCCAGGCAATTGGAGGATTCCTGGCGCGGCTGGCCGGCCGCAGTGAGCAGGAGGTCATGACGTTCATGACGATTCCGGCGACCATTTCCGGTGGGCCCTCGATTTTCCAAGTTCGGATTGGTTCGGGCGAAGTCCAAAGTGCGGGCGATGAGGCGGACGTGTTGCTGGCGTTTTACCAGCATTCCTACGAGGGGCACATCGGCTCGTTAAAGAAGGGGGGCATCGTGCTGTATGATGCGGACCATGTGGAGCCGAAGCCTGAATTGAAGGAAGCGTATCATCATGTGGGGGTGCCCATTTCGACGCTGACCATTGAAGCCATTGGAGGGACAGCGAAGGACAAGGGCAAAAACATTTTCGCCCTGGGATTGATTGCCCGGATTTTTGATTTGAACATTCCGCGGCTGGAGGCGTTGATTCACGAACGGTTTGACGGCAAGGACGAGACCGTTGTGAAGAACGCGCTGGCAGCGTTCCACGCCGGCTACGGCTATTCCATCGGCAATCTCCTGCAAACTTTTCAGTTCGTTGAGGCCCGTCACAAAGGGCGGGTCCAGGTAGTGATGAACGGAAACGAGGCCCTGGGCTGCGGCCTGATTGCCGCGGGCGTTCGGTTTGGAGCCGGGTATCCCATTACGCCCTGGTCGGACGTGATGGAACTCTTGCGGCGCGAACTCCCCAAGTACGGCGGCAGCTTCGTGCAGTGCGAGGATGAAATCGCCTCCGTCTCCATGGCGATCGGCGCCGGTTACGCCGGGAGGGTGGCCGTCACGGGATCCAGCGGACCTGGCATTTCGCTGAAGATGGAAGCGGTCGGCTGGGCCTGCATGGCCGAAGTCCCGCTGGTGATCGTGGACGTCCAACGCGGCGGTCCTTCCACCGGCATGCCCACCAATGTGGAACAATCCGATCTCAACATCGCGTGCTTTGGCAGCCATGGGGATGCTCCACGCGTGGTCCTGGCGCCCGCGGACGTGGAGGATTGTTTCTACACCGCGATCGAGGCAGTCAACATCGCCAGGAAGTATAATGTTCCGGTGTTCATCCTCAGCGACCAGGCAATTGCGTCCCGCATTGAGGCTTTTCCGGAGCCGGCCCTGGAAAAACTGTGCCAGGATATTGCGCCCGATTTTACGCCGGTCGCGGACTGCAAGCCGTACGATTTGTCCCCCGCCAATGGCGTCCAGCGGGTGGTCCCCGGAACACGCATTCTGAGCGGACGTTATCCCATTGCGACCGGCCTCGAGCACGATGAGTGGGGCCATCCCAGTTCATCTGCCAAGGTGCATATGCAAATGACGGCCAAACGCCGGAAAAAAATCCAGGATCTGGCCGCCACACTGCCGTTGCCAAAAGTATACGGCCCGGCCGAAGGCAACGTCCTCCTGGTCGGCTGGGGATCGACCCAGGGCCCGATCCGCGAAGCCGTCGATCGCGCCCGCGCATCGGGCGACAGCATTTCCTCCATCCACCTTCGTTGCCTGAGTCCTCTTCCCCCGGGCCTGGAAAACATCTTCTCAGGTTACAACCATGTGCTGGTAGTCGAAATCAACGATGAAGGCATTTACAATTCCGGCGGGCAGCTCGCCTCAATCCTCCGCTCCCGGTTCTGCGATCCGCGAATCCGCGGCATCAACAAAGTGGATGGGCTGACCTGGAAGGTGAAGGATATCCTGGCGGGTGTGAAACTGAAGCTCTCCTCCAACGCAGAAGCCGTGGCAGAAATAAATAACCAACCCAAGGCAAACCTGGCTGTCTAAGGGCCACGCGCTGTATCTTTCCATTTTATGAGTTCACCCACAACCGAAGCTCCGGCCGGCGATAACCAAATCGCCGTGGCGGGTTCCGACCGAACACCGCTGACCAAAAAGGAAATCGCCGCCGATCATCCGACCTGGTGCCCGGGGTGCGGCGACTTTTCCGTGCTTGCGCTCTATTTCAAACTCATCGAGAAGCGCAAGCTGTGGCACGAGAAAATCACAACCGTCGCGGGCATCGGCTGTTCCAGCCGCTTTCCGTATTTCGTCCAGGCCCACGGCGTGCATTACATTCATGGCCGCGCCCTCTCTTTCGCCAGCGGCATCTCCCTGTCCAGGCCCGACCTGCACGTGTTCGTCTTCGGCGGCGACGGCGACGCGTTCTCCATCGGCGGAAACCACTTCACCCACACCGCGCGCAAGAATATCAAGCTGACCTACGTCGTCATGGACAACTGGGTTTATGGGCTCACCAAGAAGCAGACGTCCCCCACCTCACCCCTGGGCTTTAAGAGCAAAACCGACCAGTGGGGCGCCGTCGATTACCCCATCAATCCCATGAAGCAGGCCGTGGCGGCGGGCGCGACCTTCGTGGCGCGCACGACTCATTCCAATCCCGCCCACGTGCTGCAGATGATGGAAGCGGCCATGGATCATGACGGGTTTGGTTTCATTGAATGCCTGAGCGAGTGCGTCGAGTTCTATGAAGGCGCTTTCGATGCTTCAAATCCCCGCAAGGGAGGCGTTTTTAAGGAGATTCCCAAGGACCACGACGTCACCGACGAAATTGCGGCCTACCGGCTGGCGAGCGATCCGTTCCCGGGATATTTCGGAGTTTTTTACAAGGCGCCCCGGCCCACAAAAAATTTCAAGGAAGCAGAAATCAGCAAAGCCGCGCGCGAAAAAGTAAAGGGGCTGAAGGATTGGGAAATCCTCCAGAAATCCTTCGATCGGCTCAAGTAAGGCGGGCCTGCGTTCGCCGGAACCGCAACGCAGTCTTCCATAAAGGAGTGGAGACGGCCTCATCCCCATTGAGCTAGTAAACCCCAAGGGACCTCGGGGACGAGGCCGTCCCCGCCCCCGGCTCGGCCAGAGTCCCTTGACGGCTGGGGATCGTCCACGCAATGTATTCGAGGAACGAGACCGACCGGTCCGTGGTTCATCACTGTATGCCGATATACGAATTTGCCTGTCCAGAGTGCCGAAAGATATTCAACTTTCTTTCCAAGCGCGTGAATCCTGACCGGCTGCCTGCCTGTCCGAAGTGCGGCAACAGGAAGCTGAAAAAGCAGATCAGCTGTTTCGCGACGACTCGTCGCGCCGGCGAAGCCGCGGCAGAGGATTCGGAAGGCGCGGAGGGTGCCATGCCCGGTGCGGAAGATCCGCGGATGGCGCGGGCGATGGCCGAAATGGAGCGGGACATGGAACACATGGACGAGAATAATCCAAAGCACATGGCTCAAATGA
>DASRKU010000075.1:0-4041 GCA_035648815.1 Verrucomicrobiia bacterium
CGCCGGCTTGGCCGTGGCCTCAGCTACAGGCCGCCTGGGTCATTTTTGGAAAGCACACTCGGGTCAGTTCTGGCGCGCGCCGAAGGCGGGGCTTGCAATGTACTACTCCAGGCCATCAATTCGCGCAGAACAGACCCACGAAGCGAACGAACGCGCGGCCATGCACCTCAAGGAGGCGTTCGGTCAGCGGTCGATTGGCGATATCACTGCGGATGACATTGAGCACTATCTCCGACGGCGGCTTCAGGCGCGGGTTCAGATCAGGACCACAGCCGGGGTCATTCGGTCATTCAACGAGATCGGCTTAAGCCGACAACCGTCCATCAGGAACTGCGGGTGCTTCGCCGTATGATGAACGTCGCAGTTCGTAAGAAATTGCTGCCTGCCAACCCCTGCGCGGGAGTGGAATTTTCCGTAAAGGTGAAGGGGTTGTTTCGACCGCACTACATGTCGTGGTCGGAGCAACAACGGATCGAGTTCCAAGAGCCCGAGTACTTGCGCAATATCATCCGGATCATCACTGAATGAGGCCTCCGGGTGTACAAGGAAACGATACCGATGAAGAAGGAGCAGGTGGACCTGGGAAACGCGGTGGTTTGGATTCCGGATTCGAAAACTCCAAACGGGATCGCCGAGGTTCCTCTCACGGATCTGGCTCTTGAGGCGTTTCACGAGCAGATTCGAATCGCCGGGCCGGGGACGTGGCTGTTCCCGAGCGACGAGAATCCCACAGGGCATCAGAAGACGCTCAAGACGGTGTGGCACGCGACGTTGCGACGGGCCAAGGTGCCGTATTTCCGGATCTATGACCTGCGGTCTACCTACGCGACTCGATTAAGCGCGGGCGGCGTGGCGGACGAGGGGGTCACCCAATTGCTTCGGCAGGGAGATGCTAAGGTGTTCAAGAAGTACTCGCAGATGAAACTGCAGATGAAACGCGAGGCTCTGCAGAAGCTGAACCGGAAGGCCATGATTTCGGTATTCTGAATTGGCCCACTTCGGCAGTTTAATTTGGCCCACCCCCCAGACGAACGAGTACCCTTGAGTCGGGCGATAGCCCGCAGCGGAGGAACTCGTTGGAGTGGAGAACAAAGGTGGAGCTATTCGAGCAGATCCGCAGAGAGTACGAATTTGGCGTCGGGACGATTTCCGGAGTCGCCAAGAAGTTGAACATCCATCGGCGTATGGTGCGGGAGGCGATTGGCAGCGCCTTGCCCGTACCGCGGAAGAAGGTGGAGCGGCCGCGCTGGAAACTGGCGGCGGCAATCGCGTACGTAGATCAGATTCTGGAGACGGACAAGAAGGCGCCGCGGAAGCAGCGACACACAGCCCATCGGATCTGGGAGCGGATCCAACGTGAGATGCCGCAGGTTCAGCTCTGCGAACGGACCGTTCGCGGTTATGTCCATGAGCGCAAGGTCGCTCTGGGCTTGACGGTTCAGGAGACGTTCGTTCCCCAGAGTTACGACTGGGGTGTGGAGGCGCAAGTGGACTGGTACGATGCCTACGCCGACCTGGCGGGAGAGCGGACCAAGTTGCAGGGCTTTTCCATGCGCAGCATGGCCAGCGGCGCCGCGTTCCACTGTGCCTTTCTCCATGCGACGCAGCAGGCATTTCTGGAGGGCCACGAGCGGGCGTTCGCCTATTTCACGGGCGTGTTTCGCCGGCTTCGTTACGACAACCTCGGTTCCGCGGTAAAGAAGATTCTGCGCGGGCAACGGCGGGAAGAGACGGCGCGGTTCATCGCCTTCCGTTCCCATTGGCGATTCCAGAGTGAGTTCTGCACGCCAGGCGAAGGCCACGAGAAGGGGGGCGTGGAGGGTGAGGTCGGCTACTTTCGCCGGAATCACTGGGTGCCCGTGCCCCAGGCTCTCGACATCGCCGACCTGAACCGGCAACTCGTCGCCAGTTGTCGCGAAGATGAGCGGCGGACCATCGCAGGGCGAGAGCAGAGTGTGGGGGCTGGACTGGTAGTGGAGCGGGAGCATTTGTTGCCACTGGCCGCGGAGGGAATGGATCTAGCGCAAACGAGTTTCCCCACGGTAAACAGTTTGGGTTGCGCCAAGGTGCTGACCAACGCCTATTCGGCGCCTTTGAAGGCAGGAACGGAAGTGCACGCCAAGGCCTATGCAAGCTGGGTGGAACTCTGGCACGACGGCCGCTGTGTCGCTCGTCACGAGCGGTGTTACCGGCGCCAGCAGCAAGTCCTCGACCTGGAACATTATCTCGATGTGCTCTATCGCAAGCCGGGCGCACTGGCGGGATCGCGGCCGCTGGAGCAGCAACGCCGGGCCGGCCTCTGGCCAGCAAGTTTCGATCAGATCTGGCAGTCGTTGATGGATCGGCATGGCAAGCAGAGCGGAACCAAACAGATGATCGAGATGTTGATGCTTGTCCGGCAGCATGGCCATGATCGGCTGCGGCAGGCGATTGAGAAGGCGCTGGCAACGGGTTGCACCGATCCGGCTGCTGTTCGGCACCTGCTGCATGCCGGGGAGTTGAAGCACACGGTCTGCGAAGTGATCAACGTCGGATTGCTGGAGCGGTACGAACGACCCCTTCCTGTGATGAACGAGTATGACCGCCTGCTGATGGCGGGAGGCGCACAATGAGCACTCAGCTTGCCCAGTTACAGGAGTCCACCATCAAGCAGCACTGCAAGGCCCTGAGAATGCCCATGATGGCGATGCAATTCAGCAGTCTGGCCGAGCAGGCGGTCAAGGAGAAGAAAACACACACCGGTTATCTGGAAGCGCTGTTGACCGCAGAGGTTGAAGAGCGGGAGCGGAACACGATTGGCAGGCGGATCAAAGAAGCACACCTCCCGCGAGTCAAAACGCTGGAAGAGTTCGACTACGCGCAAACCCCCATGGTGAGCGCCGCCAAGATGCGCGAACTTTCTGAGGGCGGCTACATCGAACGTGCGGAACCCGTGGTTTTGATAGGCGATTGCGGGACGGGGAAGACCCATCTTTTGAGCGGCCTATGTGTAGCCGCCTGTCGGCAGAAGCGCCGCGTGCGGTTTACGACGGCGGCGGCGCTGGTGAATGAACTGGTCGAAGCCAAACACCAACTTCAGTTACGCCGCGTAATGGCACGCTGGAGCCGCTACGATCTCATCGCGATTGATGAAGTTGGCTATGTGCCCCTGGCAGAGGTCGGCGCGGAGTTCCTGTTTCAGGTGATTGCCGAGCGGGCCGAAAGAACAGCCGTAATTGTGACGACCAACTTGCCATTCTCTGAGTGGACGCAGGTGATTCCCAATGCGCGGCTGTGCAAGGCGCTGCTGGATCGCATTACCGACCGGGCGCACATTTTGGAGACCGGCAAGGAATCCTACCGATTCCGCCGCAGCATGGAAAAGCAAAAGAAGGGAGGAAAAGCTTCCGAGGCAAACCCATAGCTATGGAAATGCCGGTCCGTGGAAAGCATGGAAAGCCAAGAGCAGGCTTTCCACCCTTTCCACCGCCCTTGGAAATCACGCAAACCCGGCGTGATTCCCACATTTCCACAGCTCCGACGACTGTCTATATATAAGAATTCAGAAGAAAAACCCTGAACTCAAACCCAAACCAAGGGGGTGGGCCAAATTAAAATGCCGAAGTGGGCCAAATATAGTTGCCAAACGCAGCAATTGTCGACAACGATGGCGCGCTTTTTTCTAGACTGATGAACGGGTCGTCAGCACTTGCGACCGCGAGTTTCTCCCAGGGAGCATCACGTCAGGGGCCGAGCCCCAGCCCGTGCCTCATCAAAGAAATAGGGCACTACATCTATTCCGGCGATACGGCGTTACACTTCGCCGCCGCGTCGTATCGTCCCAAAATGGCGGACAAATTGATCAAGGCGGGAGCCCACCTCCGAGCGAAGAACCGGCGTGGTGCTGAACCGCTGCATGCGGCGGCATTCGGAAATCCCGGGTCGCCCCGGTGGGACCCGACGGCGCAAGCGGCGACGATTGTGTGTCTTATTGAAGCCGGCGCTGATCCGGACGCCCAGAATATGGACGGGGCTACTCCCCTGCACCGCGCCGTTCGAACC
>DASRKU010000076.1:0-3537 GCA_035648815.1 Verrucomicrobiia bacterium
TTGGCGGGAGAGCCGCTGCCGAGATTGATCCAGCCGACGTTTGCCGAATAAATGTCGCCGGAACAAACGTATTCGCCAATCACCGCGCCGGAATTGGTGTCGCCGCGCCAATCGATCCAGCCGAAGTTCGCGCCGTAGGAAAATTTATTGGCGGAGTTGATGGTTGTGGCGGCGAAGCTGGAAGGGGTGAGAGCTGCGAGTGCGAACGCCAGCACAAGAAATAGCGGTTGAATTTTCACAGCAATGTTGATTCACGGTTTTTTGGGATTAATACGAAAAATTTGCCCAGGGCGAGGTGGATGAAATGGTGCCGCCAGCTGTCATGTCCACAATCGGCCCGGGTGCGTTCCCGGCAGGGATGCCATAGGCTGCAAAATTGCCACTGGCACTGTTACCAATAACCAGATTGTGCAATCCATTGATGACGAGTCCGGTTGCCCCGTTCAATGTGCAACTATTCCCTTCCACCCGGTTTCTGTCCCCACTAGAACTGCCCTGCACCAGGATCCCATTGGCACCATTTCCGTCAGAATGATTGCCGGTGATAAGACAAGCACCGTTGTTGGCGACGATCCCGCGGCTTAAGTTCGCATCGGCAAGACAGTTTCGGACCGTGCTGCCGGAATCCACATTGATGCCATCCAGTCCATTGTTACCCGCGTTGCAATCGGCGATGATGCAACCGGCGGCAGCAAGGATGCCATAGCCGGAGGGAATGTTTTTGGTGGCGTTGCAATGGGTGACGGTGCAACTGCCCAGAACCACGATGCCGTTTCCGCTGTTTCGGCTCGACGTGCAATCAATCAAGGTGACGAAATTCGCGCAATTAAACCCAATCCCTGTGTTCACCGTAGAGATGCAATTATTGAGATGCGTGCGGTCGGAGCTGGAAAATCCCGTGCCATTGCCCGTCGCTGTGCAATCCTTGATCTGCGCGCCGTTCCCCAGCACAAATCCAGTGGCGTTGCCGTTCGCCACGCAATCGCGAGCCAAACCATCCCCCATACTCAATCCCGTTGCGCCAGTATTATCGGAGAGCCGCAACTTTTCCACCAGCACGCCGATCCCAACGTCGGACCGCACGCCGCCATCGGTCCAGCCACGGACAGTCCCGTTGCGGATGGAAAAGTTTTTTTGTGCCCCGACGACGTTGATGCCCCGGAAAGCTCCGCCGCCGCCGCTGATGATTGCAAAACCGTTCAGGTCCAGCGTGACATCATTCGCCTGGATGCTGATGCCGTGTTTGCCGGAATCTCCGGTGACATTTCCGATGAGATAATAGGAGCCGGGCGCGCTAATGATAAAGGTGTTCGCCGAATCGCCGGGTGTATTGGCGGATTTGACGATGACGCGCGCTTCGACTTGATCGAGCGACTTCATGGTCGGCGCGGGCGCGCCGGGCGGCGTCAATGCGCCTTGCCCAAACAGAGAATGAAGAAGGATGAAGAATGAAGAAACGACGATTGAGTTAAGGATTTTGGTTTTCATTGTGTTTGGTCTTGGCCCGACGCTTCAGTGTTGCCTGGCGAAAACGCCCGTAACGCAGGATTGTATCCTGGTGTATCCGCCGGATTGCATTCGGCAGGGCGTGGAAATTACGACACGGTGGATTTGCCGAATGCTTTTCTTGTAGCGCGTTTTATGCGGGGAAATGATTCTCAAGATTAGCGCCTGCGCCTGGCTTTAGCAACCCGCAACTTGTCGCATCATCGCGTCCCGCGAAGTCACGAGGGGGCGCACTTCACTTTTTTGGGTAGCGCGGCCCAGGCTCCTAATCTTAATCTTTCTCTTAATCCTAATCTGCACGAAGGAGATTAGGATTAAGATGAGGATTAGGATTAAGAGGGACCACCCAAATGAAACGCGGATGGCGCCCCGATACGCATCAGTGACTCTGTAACAAATTCAGCATCTGGCGATCGAGTTTGTGCCCGCGAAAATCTTCGTATTTCACATCCACGCGGTTGCTGTCGAGCACGCCCAGCTCGCCGTTTAAGTTCCAGAGGCACCATCCCCAGCCCGCTTCCTTCCACAGCTCCAGGCAATCCTGCATCCAAGCCAGGGCGGTCGCGTGGCTGGTGTGCCGGTCGACGCCAAATTCTCCGACGTGAACGCCCACGCCCTTTTGCTCGAGTCGTTTCCAGGGCTCGAGCAGGTCGCGGCGCAACGCCTCCTTGTTCACGACAGCTTTTCCTGCCGGTTTCAGCGGCCAGGATGGCTCCGGCCATTGGTCAGATCCGTTCACCCAGTGGCTCTTATAGAACGTCAGTTGGACGGGATCGTACCAGTGCGTGCTTTGCGCGATGCCCGTCTCCACCAACCCCTCCACAGGCACCCGGCCGTAGTCCAGCCCGTCGGAAATGATGAGCCGCTGCGGATCTTCGGCGCGGATCTCCTGGACCAGGCGTTTGGCAACGCGGACGTACTTCTTTTCGGTCACGTTGGCCGGTTCGTTGACCAGGTTGAAGCTCAATCGATCGTTGGGGACACCCTTGTAACGCCGGGCGAAGTGGGCCCAATGCCATGCGCAGGCGTCGAGGGCTTTGTCATCGGTCCACAAATCGAGCGGTTCTTTGGGTGGATTGCAACAATAGCCGGGCGCGCGATGGAAATTGAGGTTGATGTGGATGTGATGTCTGCGTCCCAGTTCGACGGCGTCGTCGATGTCTTTCAACTCTTTCTCGCGCAGCTTGAACCAATCATTCGGTTCGGTCCAACATAGATAGGACAATGGCAGGCGCGCGAAATCGAAACCCCATTCCGTCAGCAGGGCAAAATCCTCTTCCTGGAAGGGAGGATTACCTTTGGGTTCAGCGATGAATTTGGCGAGCAGATTGAATCCGCGCCAGCGGGGCAGGTGTCGGGCATTGGCGGGCTTCAGTTCCGCAGCCTCGAGGCTGAGCGGGGCAGAGACAGCGGTGGCGATGGTTAGCGCGCTGGTGGCTCGGATGAATTCTCTTCGATTCATGGCCCCATGAAGCCAGAAAGGGCATGGACTGCACAGGAAAAACCCTGACGTTTATTCAGACCGGGGCCCGTCCGCCTTTTCTAATGCTCAACTTCTGCTATTCGCCTGGACATCTCCTGAATTCAAGTGCTTCCAGGGTTACAAACTTTATTTTGTGCGGGCGCCCAGGTTTACGCTTCCAGTTACAAACATTATTTTGCGCCTACAGGCCCGCGGCGCGAATAAGAGTTCGATGGTGTCCCTAGGGCTTCTGTATCTAGCAGAGTGGGAAATCTGAAAAGAAGCTCAATTGTAGGAGTTTACAGCCATTTCTTGGGTCTCCCGACCTCCGATTCAGCCCCGCACTTTTTGCAAATCCGTGACAACTGCGGCTTGCGCCTGCATTAGGTTTGGCTCCATAAACATGCATATGGCAGTAGCGCATTCCCGAGGGAAGCCCAGCTTCCTGTGGCAAGCCGTGCTGATCCTTCTGCCGGTGGTTCTCATGACGGGGATTGCCCTGACTGCGATCCGCCAGGACCGCGCCGTTGCGGAGCGGGAAGCCGCGCGCCGGGCGGAGGAAGTGGCTC
>DASRKU010000077.1:0-3851 GCA_035648815.1 Verrucomicrobiia bacterium
GGCGACGGTTCATGTTGCCGCGGGCGGGCATTATCGCGGCGTGTTCGTGCTGCCGAGCGTCCTGCGTCCGGGCATGGAGCGCCTGCTCACGAACCTGGCGGCGCGATACGAAATCACGCTCCTGAGCGGCGACACCGAGAAGGACCGCGGAAGCTTTGAGGCGTTATTCGTCGAAAAATCGCGCGTCAACTTCAACCAGACGCCGCTCGACAAGCTGGCGTTCATTGGCGCGCTGCGGCAATCCGGGAAGAGCGTGATGATGGTGGGGGATGGTCTGAACGATGCCGGCGCGTTGAAGCAAAGCGATGTGGGCGTGGCGGTCGTCCAAAAGATCGGATCATTTTCTCCGGCCAGCGATGTCATTGTCGAAGGGAGCCGGATGCCCCGGCTGGATCGGATCCTGAGTTTTGCGCGGAGCTCCTCGAGAATTGTGCGGCTGGGTTTTGGATTCTCGGCGTTGTACAACCTGGTTGGCATCAGCATTGCCGCGGCGGGGGTTCTTTCGCCTCTGACCTGCGCCATTCTCATGCCGTTGAGCTCGATTTTCATTGTTTGCTTTGCGTGCACGGCGACGACGCTGGCTGCCTGGGGGGCAGGATTGCAGACGGAGAACATTTCGACTGACACAACCACCTGTCGTCAATGGGCGCCTGCGTTTGAACCATGTCCGTAATCCTCATCCTCATTATCGCGAGCCTCGGCATCGCTGTGTGCTTCCTCGCCGGATTTATCTGGGCGGCGGGCTCCGGGCAATTTGAAGACACCTGCACTCCTTCCATGCGCATCCTGACCGACGACGAGCCGGGAGACCGTCCACCCGTTGATCCCAATTGATATAAAATCATCATGAGCTTTGAAGCCGTTCAAGGACAGCCGGCCCAGGCAGCCGGGCGAGGTCTGGGCATCGAGACATTTCTTTACGACAACCGGATCGTGCGCGCTTTTGCGATTGCGACGGTGATTTGGGGGCTGGTGGGGATGTCGGCGGGGCTGCTGATCGCGGTCGAGCTGTTTTTTCCGGGAGCCAACCTGAACCTGCAATTCATCACGTTTGGTCGCTTGCGCCCGGTGCATACCAATGCCGTCATTTTTGCATTTGTGGGCAACGGGATGTTCATGGGGATTTATTATTCCCTGCAGCGGCTGTGCAAGGCGCGGATGTTCAGCGATTTTCTGAGCTGGTTTAATTTTTGGGGATGGCAGGCGATCATTGTGTCCGCGGCCATCACGCTTCCGCTGGGCTTCACGACCAGCAAGGAATATGCGGAGCTGGAATGGCCGATTGACATCGCGATTGCGGTGGTGTGGATCGCATTTACGGTCAATTTGCTGGGAACGATTCTCAAGCGGCGGGAGCGCCATATGTATGTGTCGATCTGGTTTTATATTGCCACGGCGCTGACGGTGGCTGTGCTGCACGTGGTGAACTCGATGGAAGTGCCGGCCGGCTGGTTCAAGAGCTACTCGATGTATGCGGGCGTGCAGGATGCGCTCGTGCAATGGTGGTATGGGCACAACGCCGTCGCCTTTTTCCTGACCACGCCCTACCTGGGCATGATGTATTATTTCCTGCCCAAAGCGGCGAACCGCCCGGTGTTTTCATACCGGCTTTCGATCATTCATTTCTGGGGGCTGATATTCATTTACATCTGGGCGGGGCCGCATCACTTGCTCTATACGGCCCTGCCGGATTGGGCGCAGTCGCTGGGCATGGCCTTTTCGGTAATGCTGATCGCGCCGTCCTGGGGAGGGATGTTGAACGGGTTGCTGACGCTCCGTGGGGCCTGGGACAAGGTGCGGCAGGACCCGATGCTCAAGTTCATGGTGGTGGCGGTGACGGCGTACGGCATGGCCACGCTGGAAGGCCCGACCCTTGCCATCAAGAGCATCAACTCGCTCTCGCACTATACGGATTGGACGATTGCGCACGTGCATACCGGGGTATTGGGCTGGAATGGTTTTCTCACCTTCAGCGTTCTGTATTGGCTTTTTCCGCGGCTTTACAACACCCAGCTCTGGTCCACCAAACTGGCCAATTACCATTTCTGGATCGCGCTGCTCGGCATGATGTTTTACGTCATCCCGATGTACGTCGCCGGCGTGACCGAGGGTTTGATGTGGAAACAATTCACTCCCGACGGATTTCTGCAATACCCGAACTTCCTGGAAACCGTGGTTCAGGTTCTTCCGATGTATCGATTGAGAGCGATTGGAGGGACGCTCTACCTGGCCGGCGTGGTGCTCATGGTGGTCAATCTTTATCGCACTGCCCGGAGCGGCCAGTTCGTTCCCGACACCGAAGCGCAGGCCGCTGCTTTACACCACGAGGAACCGGATTCAGCCCCCGCGCTCTCGCATCGCTGGCTGGAAGGCAAAGCCGGGCTGTTCACTGTCCTATCGGTTGTGGCGGTGCTGATCGGCGGGTTGGTTGAAATCATCCCGATGTATTTGATCAAGGAGAATGTGCCGACCATCGCATCGGTTAAACCGTACACGCCGCTCGAGATGATGGGGCGCGACATTTACATCCGGGAAGGGTGCCTCGGGTGCCATTCGCAGATGATCCGTCCGTTCCGTTCCGAGACGGAGCGGTATGGAGAATATTCCAAAGCCGGAGAGTTTGTTTACGATCATCCATTCCTGTGGGGTTCCAAGCGCATCGGCCCCGATCTTCACCGGGTCGGGGGCAAGTACCCCGACGCCTGGCATTACAATCACATGGAGAACCCGCGGAGCACGTCGCCGGGCTCCGTTATGCCCAATTACCCTTGGTTGCTCAGCCAAAAGCTGGATGAGAGCGCCGTGGCGCCGCGGATCAGGGCTTTGCGAAAAGTGGGAGTGCCGTATCCCGCGGGATTCGAAAACGGACCGGCGCTGGCGTCGTTGCACGCGCAGCAGGAACGGATTGTTGGCGGCCTGAAAGGCGGGCTGATCACTGCCGCGCCCGACCGGGAGATTATCGCCGTCATCGCCTACTTGCAGCGGCTGGGCACGGATATCAAGGCGCCCTCGGCCGCGTCACCCGCGCCCGCAACAGCCGCGGCGAAGTAATTTTTTTATGATCGAAAATGTCATGCATCACCTGGGCGGCATCGGAATGTATGGAATTATTTCCATCTGTATTTTTCTCGCCTTTTTCCTGTGCATGCTGCTCTGGGCATTCCGGCTCAAGAGGAGCTATTTGAGTTCGATGAGCGAGCTGCCGCTGGACGGTGAAACCGGGCGGCAAAGTCCGAGCGCATCATCACATCCGCAACCTCTCTCCAGGCATGAATGATCCAAAAGAGGATTCACTGCTGATGGACCACGAAGCCGACGGGATTCGTGAATTGGACAACAAGCTGCCGCGCTGGTGGGTGTGGCTGTTTTTTCTCACGATCGTGTTTGCCGCGAGCTACCTGAGCTATTACCACGTGTTTGGCATGGGCTCGCTGATGGCCGCCGAATACCAGGCGGAGATGAAAAAGGGTGAAGCGCTCAAGTCGGCGGCGATGATGAAGTTCGAGTCGGATCTTGGATCCTTGCAGCCGTCGAAGGATGCGGCAGTGATCGGGCAGGGGCGCGAGACGTTTGTACGGCTGTGCGCGCCCTGTCACCGTGCCGATGGCGGCGGGCTTGTCGGGCCCAATCTTTGCGATGACTATTGGATTCACGGCTCCAACTTCGTTGACAATGTCACCACGATTTGGAACGGCGTGCCTCAAAAGGGGATGATTACGTGGAAGAATTATTTGAAGCCAAAAGAAGTCTTTGCGGTTGCCAGTTATATTTACACCCTGCGCGGCACGCACCCGCCCAATCCGAAGCCGCCTGAAAATCTGGCCCCGGTCAAAACCGGGCCCAGCGAATTC
>DASRKU010000078.1:0-11814 GCA_035648815.1 Verrucomicrobiia bacterium
GGCTCGCGCTCACCGGAGTTTACTGCGCCCAGCGCCTGGTAGCCGCCCTGGGCGCAGTAAACTCCGGTGAGCGCGAGCCGGCTGCCGATGCGCGGCGGGGGCGCAGCATCGGGAACATTCAATCGCGCCAGGAAACGCCAGGAACCGGCCTGCATTTCCAGAACCAGGTTTGTCGGCGTTTGTTTCAAGCCAGTCAGCAAAGCCTCGACCAGCACACGAGTCGAATCCAGGCTTGCCCGTATCAAATCGTCCGGAGAAAGGCTCGCGGCCTCGGGGAGCGGGGCATGCCCGATTTTTCGCGCAACCGCGCCGCGCAGAACCGGAGCGGCGCCGCTCAATTCCGGAAAGCCCACCGCCTCAACCAGGTCGCCCGGCTCAAAACCGAGCGGTTGCTTTGCCTGAAAACGCAGGCCGTCCTTGCCGTCCATCGTAAAATAATCCGCCCCGCGCGCATAGACCACCTGCACCCCCACCATCACCCGGCGCGAAACATCAAACGCAGGATCAAATTGCATCAGCGCCGCCGCCGTCGTTTTCGGCAACGAATAAACGTCCGCCGGAGCGGGTTGATCCACGATCACATCCGCGTCATACATCCGGATCTGGCCCACTTTCAGCCGCAACGTCGGATGCCAGTCGGCAAACATGCAGCCGCGCAGTCGGACAACCGCGTTCTCATATTGCTCCAGCGGGCCGGGTTTGATCCCGGCCTTGCGCACGTCGACTTTGAGAATCCCCGCGCGGCTGCGCAGCATCACGCGCGACCACCCGTTGGATCGATCGATCAGGCTCTCGACCAGCCCGCCGATTTCGATCCATTGCGAGTCGAGGCTTCCGTTCATGAGCTGATCCCAAACGGGATGCAACGGTTCGGGAAGGTTTCCGCGACCCAGATGTTTTAGTTGGTGCACCCTGGCGATTCCCGGCTCATCCGTCACCCCGTCGATCTCAAGAAAATCTCCGATCTCCGGCAACGCGATCGAACGGGCCGAGGCATCCAGCACGTAAAGGCCAATGGTGGAATCCTGGATGACAAAAGCCTGGCGCTCCGGTTGCACAGCGGTGACGACGCCTCGAATTCTCAAGGGATATCCGCGCCGGGCCTCCTGCGGCCTGAGCTCGCGAACATCACTTGCGACGCTCAAGAGCGGAAGGCCCCGCGCCTGCGTGCCCGCATCCGTTGCGTCAATGGAATAGGCAGATTGGAGCTGCTGGATTTCCTTTGCGCCTGGCACCAGCAACAGCCCCCAGACCCGTTCTCCATCGAGGTTGAAAGTGCTCTGGCAAAATCCCGTCGCCCGAATGTGGCTGTTCAACAGCCCCGCGGCGGAGAGTCCGGCGTCATCCGCCACCTCCGCGACCAGTGAACCCGATCCGGAACGCAGTTCCATCCGCAAACCGCCGTCCTGCTTTCTAACCATGGCCACCCTGCCCTCCACCTGCGCCCATTGGCCTCCGTCGATGTCGTCGGGGATCGACTCCCCCAGCGCCACCTGCCGGGGCGCCGGAAGATTCGTGCGCCCGACCACACGCACCCGCAAGGTCGGCTCGCCAATAAACAAGCTGCTGCCGTCATCCGATCTGAGGAAGAATCGGCACATGCCCTCCCGAGGCACCTCCAGGAATCCTTCAAACTGCAAGGCCACATTGGTGTCTCGCGTCCTGGGGCGCAGGTCCAGGTTTGCGGCCCTCCCAACTTTCACGGGCGTCAACTGCTTGAAATCGGGCACATTGACCCAGGCTCCTTCATAACAGCGGTAAGACAATTCCTTAAGCCACGAGTCCGGTATCTTCCGTCGAGACAGTCCGCACCCCTCAACTTCCACACTTAATTCAAATTTCCCGAGTCCGTTAAACCAGCCCACGGCGAACGGATGCCGTCCGGAGGTCAGATACACGGCTCCGGATTTTTCGAGCCTGGAATGGATGCCGTCGTTGTCGACGACAGGGCCGCGGGCTCCGACGTGGAAACCGCCGCCTCGCCTGACGATCGTTCCGTTGCCCGTCAGAAGCACCCGATCGCCCGGGCTCACCGGTTGGCCCGGCAAGTCCGCCGCGATCTCTTCGGTGGCGGAGGCATCGTGCAAAACCAGCCGCCCTTGAGCCGGGTTTGCCCACCAGACGTCCGCCTCGACTTGAAAGGAATAATTTGTGGACGGATCCTGGGAAGCGAGGTCGCGGAGTTGAACCACATTGGTCACGGCGGAGGACGCAAGGGCTGGAATGTCCGCGCCTGCGCGGCCACGCATCGCGAGAATTCCAATCAGGATGAAATGGCGGACCCGCATATGTATGAGAATATCGGGTCGACGAATTTTTGCACGATGATCTTGCATTGTGGCCGCGCGTCGTCAGACCGCGGCTGGCTTCTGAACGGGATTAAAAAGTGATTGGCTGCGCTCTCACGAGACGCAGCTACTCCGCAAACACCGTAGCCGCGCGTCGTCAGACCGCGGCTGACTTCCCGAATCCTGTTTGGATTTGATTGGCTGCGCTCTCACGAGACGCAGCCACGAGTGCGCTTTTTTCATTGGAAATTGCCGAAAAGCGTTCAAGAAAAGCTTTGGGAAAAGGGAGATTCAAGCTAAAGCTGGAGTCACGACTTGAGTTCAATCCAAATCACACGTGTCATGAAAACCGCACCAAGATCCAACATGCCCAACTGGAAACGACTGGCGCTGCCGCTCGTCGCCGGTATTGCCACCGCGTGGGCCTCTGAGGCATTTGCCAAGACATTTGACGTTCGCGAGTTTGGAGCCAAGGGAGATGGAAAGGCTCTCGACACGCCGGCCATTCAAAAAGCTTTGGACGCCTGCGGCAAAGAGGGTGGCGGCACGGTGCGCTTTGCGGCGGGCACCTACTTGAGCAAACCTATTGTGATCAAGGATAAGACGACGCTGCAGCTTGAGGCCGGCGCGATGCTGAAAGCCACTGACGACCCGGCGGATTTCAAGAAGGGAGCCAGTTCAAACTACATCCACTTTATCACCGGCAAGAACCTGACGTCGGTGGCTATTGTTGGGCCCGGCACGATTGACGGGAGCGGCGCCAAGTGGTGGATCCCGGCGGAGGAAGCGCGGCGCAAGGTGCGGGGCTACACGCTCCCACGGCCGAATTTGATCGTGCTGACCGGCTGCAAGAATGTGCGCATGGAAAACGTAACGCTGCAAAACTCGCCCAAGTTCCATTTCGTCCCCACGGATTGCGACGGCGTGGTCGTTTCCAACGTAACCATCCTGGCGCCGCCGCGGGCGGCGAACACAGATGCCATCGATCCCAGCGCGAGCCGCCATGTGCTGATCACGCACTGCCGCATTGATGTGGGCGACGATAATATTGCCATCAAGGCGGGGAAGAAGATCGACGGCCGCGACTTTGCGTGCGAGGACATCACGGTGACCGACTGCACTTTTCTACACGGCCATGGCTTGTCCATCGGCAGCGAAACGGCGGGCGGAGTGCGCAACGTGACCGTGCGGAACTGCACATTTGAGGGCACCGAAAACGGGATCCGGATCAAATCGCAGCGCGGCAAGGGCGGGATTGTTGAAAACCTGACCTACACCGACATCACAATGAAGAACGTCGATCCAGCCATCACCCTCACCTGCTACTACCAGACGAATTCCTCCCAGGACATGGGGCAGCAATCCACTCCCGCAGAGGAGGATTCAAAGCCCATGGATTCAACGACCCCGGTCTACCGCAATATTCACATCAAGAATCTGACAGCCACCTGCGTCAAGTCAGCGGGAATGATCGTCGGCTTGCCGGAAAGTCCGATATCCAACGTTATCCTGGAGAATGTCCATATTACGTCGGCGACAACCGGGTTCCTGATTCGAAACGCGAAGGGAATCCAGCTCAAGAACACGCAGGTCACGCCCGGGCAGGGGCCGGCCTTTATTGTCGAGAACGCAAAGGTCACCGGTCTTGAGAAGCAGTAAGGCCGAAACAGCGAAATGAAGCGGGCGCATCCGGATTTTGCATGCCGTTTGCGGGTTGCGCTGTTTTGCCTGGCCCTGGGGGCGACGGCAGTTCGGGCAAACGAACCCTCACCCCGTCCCTCTCCCACACCCACTCCCGAACCCTCACCCGCCCTGCGGGCACCCTCTCCCATCCGATGGGAGAGGGATGGGGTGAGGGTTCCCGCGGATATGTCCATTTCCGGCGCGACTCCCATCCAGTGGTCCGCCCGAATGGCTGATTCGCAGCTCGACAGGGTTGGCGACCGCCTGGCGTGGAAAGCCGGAGGTTCGGCCAAGTGGGACTACACAACCGGCCTGTTCACCTTGTCGCTGCTGAAGCTGCACGAAGCCACCCGCGACTCCCGGTATCTGGCCTATGTCGAAGCCACGATCGGGTCCTTCGTTTTGCCGGATGGAACCATCCGCGCCTACAAGCCGGAGGAGTATCAGTTGGATCACATTAATCCTGGCAAGACGCTGCTGGCCCTGCACAGCATTACAAAGGAGGAACGCTACCTGAAAGCGGCGGCCCGGTTGCGAAGGCAACTGGAGTCCCAGCCGCGCACAGCCGAAGGGGCTTTCTGGCACAAGCAACGATATCCTTTCCAGATCTGGCTGGACGGAATTTACATGGCCGATCCATTCCTTGCCCAGTATGCAACGATTTGTCACGAGCCCATGGCAACTTTCGACGATGCAGCCAGCCAGGTCCGGTTATCTTTTCGGCACATGTATGATCCGGAGACGGGCCTGTTGTATCACGGCTGGGACGAGAAGAGGCAGCAGTCATGGGCCAACCCGCTGACCGGCACTTCATCTAATTTTTGGGGCCGGGCCATGGGGTGGTACGGAATGGCGCTGGTCGACACGCTGGATTGGTTTCCCACCAATCACCCGGCGCGGGCTGAGATCCTCGATGACTTGCGAAAGCTCTGCGCAGGCGTTCTGAAATTTCAGGAACCGCGGAGCGGTCTATGGTACCAGGTAATGGACCAGGGCGGGCGCCAGGGAAATTACCTGGAAGCTTCGGCGTCCAGCATGTTCGTTTATATGCTGGCCAAAAGTTTCAACCGACATTATGGTATTGCCAATCTTGAGCCAGACATTCGAAAAGGTTATCAAGGCGTTATCGCTAAGTTCGTAAAGGAAGAACCAAGTGCCGGGCATCGGATCTCTTTGGTGCAGTGCTGTTCTGTGGCAGGGTTGGGATATGGACGGGACGGGTCATATGAATATTACATCGGCGAACCCATTGTGGAAAACGACCTCAAAGGGATTGGTCCTTTCATCCTCGCGGGAATTGAAGTTCAGCAAATGCTCGAAACCCGGGCGACGAACGCGGCCGGGTCCCATCGTTAGTTTCTCCCCCTGCAATCATGGAGAATCCAATGCTCCCGAGGTGCACAAAACTCAAGAGGGTGTGCAGAATATCAGCATTTCTTCTAAAACGGATCGGTTTACGATACTTCGCTGACATCTAATTGTTATGGAAAGCTTTTTAAAACTGGAAAAATTCTCGTTCGGCGTCGGGGATCGTTTTGCCCATCAGGCTGTTGCACAGCTGCGCGCGTGCGTGCTGGCGTCTCGACATGATGTCGAGGTAATCCCCGTTTGGAACAAATCGAACCGGGAACATGTGATTATCGGTTCCGAGCCCGCCAGCACCCGGGCGGCTGCCGATGCCGCGGTCAAGAAGCTGGGCTGGCGCAAACCTTATCACATCGACGCAGACCATATTCGCCTGGAAACAGTCGATCGATTCCTGCCCTATTCGGATTTTTATACCATCGATGTGGCGGATTGGCTGGGCAAACCCGCCGACCCCAAAGCCCTCGCGACGTTTGTCAGCCGGCATCCCGAACTGGCCGGTGTGCTTTCAATCCCCGGGATAGCCAAACCGCTGGCGATTACGCGGGCTGATGTGGAACGGATTATTGCCAAGTACCTGCTTGCGGTGCAGGAAGCCGGGAAAATCTATCGCTATATTCTATCACGCAAGGGCGAGGGGAAATTCGTGACCGAAGTTTCGATGGACGAAACCGACAGCCCGCAGACGCCGCCGGAATTGCTGGTCATCCTGGCGGCCCTGGCTGACGAAGGCATCCCGCTGCAAACGATTGCGCCCAAATTCACCGGCCGATTCAACAAGGGCGTGGACTACGTGGGAAATGTCGCGGTGTTCGAGAAGGAGTTCAACGACGACCTGGCGGTGATCGCGTTTGCGGTCGAGCAATACGGATTGCCGGAGACTCTGAAGCTCAGCGTTCATTCGGGCAGCGACAAGTTTTCGCTGTATGAACCCATTCGCAAGGCGCTCGCCCGGTTCGGCGCCGGGCTGCATATCAAAACTGCGGGCACCACCTGGCTGGAAGAACTCATCGGCCTGGCCGAAGCCGGCGGCACCGGGCTGGCCATGGCGCGCCAGGTTTACAGCGGCGCCCTCGGACACATCGATGAATTATGCGGGCCCTACGCCACGGTGATCGATATCCAGCGCAACAAGCTTCCCAGCGCCGCCGAGGTGAACCAATGGAGCTCCGCACAATTTGTTTCCGCACTGCGACACGATCAGCGCAATCCCGGGTTCAATCCGCATTTGCGACAGTTGCTGCACGTCGGATACAAAATCGCCGCGGGCCTGGGCACCCAATACCTGGACGCGCTGAAGACGCATGAGGCCGAGATATCGCGGAATGTGACCCAGAATCTTTACGAACGGCATCTCAAGCCGCTGTTTGTCACCGAAACAAAACCCAAAGCGCCGAAATCGGCGGGCAAAGTCCCGGCTCCGGCTTGATTCATATGAAATTCATCCACGAGGATTTTTTGCTTCAAACCCGGACAGCCCGCAGGCTGTACCATCATTACGCCGAACCAGAACCGATCCTGGATTATCACTGCCACCTCTCGCCGCAGGATATCGCCGCGAACCGGCAGTTTAAGAACCTTTTTGAGATCTGGCTCGAAGGCGATCACTACAAGTGGCGGGCGATGCGCGCCAACGGTGTCGCCGAGCGGTTCTGCACCGGCGACGCCGAGCCTTTCGCAAAATTTCAGGCCTGGGCCGCCACTGTTCCCCACACCGTCCGCAACCCGCTCTATCATTGGACCCACCTCGAATTAAAGAGATACTTCGATATCGAGGAACTCCTGGATGAGGACAGCGCCATTCGCATTTGGAAGAGGGCCAACGAACAACTCGCCTCATCCCAACTGAGCACGCAAGGCATCCTCAAGAAATTCGAAGTCAAAACGGTCTGCACCACCGATGATCCGGTGGACGATCTGAGTCCGCACAGAGCCATCGCCCTTTCCAACCTGGGCACCAGCGTCTTTCCGGCTTTCCGGCCCGACAAATCCATGGCGGTGAATCAGCCGGAGCAATTCAACGCGTGGATCAGCCGGCTGGCTCAATCCGCCGACATGGACATCTCCCAATTCCAGCATTTGCTGGAAGCGTTGCAGTCGCGCCATGATTATTTTCACGCCCAGGGATGCCGCATTTCGGATCATGGGATGAACCAGGCCTTTGCCGATCCGTGCACCGAGAAAACTGCCGCCGCGATTTTTGCGCGGGTCCTCAAAGGCAAACCCGCGTCCTGCGAGGAACAAGCGCAGTTCGCGACGTTCATGATGCTGTTTTTTGGCCACCTCGATGCCGAAAAAAAATGGACCAAACAACTCCACCTCGGCGCCTTGCGTAACAATAATACCAGGCTGCTGCGCCAACTCGGGCCCGACACCGGGTTCGATTCCATCGGCGACTTCCCGCAAGCCCAGGCGCTCGCCTCCTACCTGGATCGGCTGGACCAGGACAACGCGCTGCCCAAAACGATCATCTACAATAATAACCCGGCCGATAATTACGTTTTCGCCACGATGATCGGCAATTTCCAGGACGGCACGATCCCCGGCAAGGTCCAGTTCGGATCGGGCTGGTGGTTCCTCGATCAGAAGGAAGGGATTGAGTGGCAGCTCAACTCCATTTCCAACCTGGGCCTGCTCTCCAGATTCGTCGGCATGGTCACCGATTCGCGGTCGTTCATGTCCTACCCCCGGCATGAATATTTTCGGCGCGTGCTCTGCAATCTCATCGGCAAAGATGTCGAGAACGGGGAAATTCCGGATGACGACATGCTGCTTGGTCCGATGATCCGCAACATCTGCTACACGAATGCGAAAGAGTACCTGGCCTTGCCCGAACCTGCCAATGGCAATGGCAACGGCGCAAGCCAGGACAAGCGCAAACGAAGTGCTGCGCGTTCGGATGGCGAATCGACCCTGCGCCGCGGAAACAAACGTTAGGACTCGACAGGGAAGCAAAGGGACTCGGTAGGGACGCAAACAACAAGACCTGGCAGGGATGCACTGAGTGCGTCCGGACTTTTGCCCTTTTGGCCGTTTGTTACATTTCCAGGCCGCGCGCAGCGCGGCCCTACCAGGTCTTCCAGTCCGCTCACTTTACAATGAAAACCGCCTTTTTCCTGGCCCTGGCTCTTCCCAATTTGTGCCTCGCAGCCCAGGAGATATCCATCACCGCTTCCAACAGGCTCGGCAGTGGGCGGCTGAATGAAACGATTGAAGTGTCCGCCGCGGACTTCCGGGCGCTGGGCCAGCCCGACCTTCGGAAAATTCACGTGAAGAACCCCTCAGGCCAGGAAGTCCTGTGCCAGGCTGTAGACACGGATTATGACGAGCTTCACACCCCTGACATCATCGTTTTTCAAAGCGACTTCGCACCAGGCGAGTCGAAACAATTCAAGCTCTCGGCCGGCTCCAGGCAGGAATACACAAAAAATGATTTCAAAGCCTTCGGCCGTTTCGTGCGCGAACGTTTCGATGATTTCGCCTGGGAAAACGACCGGATCGCACACCGCATTTACGGCAAGGCGCTGGAGACATGGAAAGGCGAGCCCCTCACCAGCAGCGCCATCGATATCTGGTCCAAGCGCGTCTCCTCTCTCGTGATCAATGACTGGTACCTCGTCGACAATTATCACGTCGATACTGGTGAAGGATGCGATGATTACTCGGCAGGCAAGAGTCGCGGTTGTGGAGGCACCGGTTTGTGGGCCTCGAACAGGCTGTGGGTGTCGCGAAATTTTGTGGATTGCCGGGTCCTGGCAAACGGCCCCATCCGGGTCCTGTTCGAGCTGGATTACGAACCTTTCGACGTGAACGGAATGCAGGTTTCGGAGAAGAAACGGGTGACGCTCGATACGGGCAGTCAACTGGATCATTTCGAAAGCACCTACAGCGGGGCAAACGGGCCGCTCAGCCCCGCCATCGGCTTCAAGAAGGTTTCCGGCAATCAGAAGGAATTCAGTGCCGCGCGCGGTTGGCTGGTCATCTGGGAGCCGATGGAAAAGAATCTCGGCATGCAGGGTCTGGCCGCCATCGCCAGCCCCGAAAGCGTCGAGGCCCTGACCCAGGATTCATTGAACCATTTGCTGGTCATGAAGAGCAGCGCGAATGGGAAGCTTGATTATTGGGCCGGCTTTGCGTGGGACAGGGCTGGGGTGGTGACCAATGCCGCCGCCTGGAAGCATTACGTCGACAACTTCTCCGAACAACTGGCCTCGCCCCTGGTGATCACTATTTCAGGCAAGTAATCAGCCGAGAGTCGATTTACGCGCGCTAGCGTCCTGGAGTGCGTCCAGCCCTCTGGCGCTTTTTTGACGTTCGCCGCGAGAGCCAATGGTTACGCGATAGTTGCCGCACACGACCCGAAAGCGGCAGAGGGCAGCCGCACTCCAAGACCTGGCGGAGCTTCCCATGCCCAGTTCAAACCCGCGGCTAGGTTCTCAAAATTCAACTTACAGTGCAGAAAACCACGGTGGTGCAACGCTGGGCTTCGGGTAATCTTTTTTTTGTAATCAACTAAAACCATTCGCGCCCCGGACTTTTCGTGACTTAAGTGAATTCCCCTGCTCCATCGTTTGTACCGCGAAAGTTCACCCGCTTGTCTCCTGAAAAGGCAATGTCCTTTTGAACCTCCGCTCACCCATTTATGCACCCCCACTCCATTACGTCCCGCATTTCAGCGATCACGATCGCTCTCTTGTCTGCGATCATCCTGCCCTGCCGCGCCACGATCCTCGTGCACGACACGTGGCTGGACAACACTCGCTCCGATCCGGCGGCCCCCGTGTACTCCGAGAACGGCGTCGATTCTGATACCGACGGTGATTTGGAGAGCGCCTGGTTCCAGGGTGGCGGCGGGACCTTGGCTCCGGTGGCCGCGGGAGGGCCGCTGCGCGGCATCGGATACGGAACAAGTTCCGCATCATGGACAACTTATTTCAAGCCCGCAAATTCGGCAGTCACACTGTCCGGAACGGGCGACCAACTTAAAATCACCTGGGTCTTCACGCCTTCCGGCGTCAATGCCGCCAATACCAGTCAGGGTTTGCCCGTCTGCATCGTCAATAGTGCATCGGCGTCCCGGCTGATGTCGGACGCCTCGCCCGGCAGCGCCGTTTACACCGGGTACGGAGTCTTCATGAACATGGGCCAGACCCTCGGGCACGCGCATCCCTTCCAGTTGGTCACCCGCAATGCCGGCAGCGCAGCCTTCCTGAGCAGCAGCGGCGCCTGGACGGGTGTGGCCGACGGAGCCGCCAGTGGCAATCACGGCTATGACAGCGGCACCAATTACACGTTCGTCATGACCATCACACGCAACGCGGCGAATGGGCTGGATGTCGCCGCGACGATGTTGGGCGGGACTCTGAACGGCACCGGGGTCGCCACGGCTTCCTACACCGACGCCACTCCGAACGGTTCCAGCTATTCCTTCGATACGTTCGGCATCCGCCCCAGCAAAGAGTCGACCACGGCCCTGCAGTTTGATACCAGCCTCTTTGAGGTGGAGTTCATTCCGGGATCGACTCCGCCCTCGATCGACATCGACCCGCAGGACCACTCGGTCCTGGTCGGGCAGGATGCTACGTTCAACGTTCTTGCCAGCGGCACAGCGCCGCTGAGCTATCAATGGTTTTACAATACAAATACCGTGCTGGACGGCGCGACCAACTCCTCGCTCACCGTGACAAACGCGCAACTCGCCGATGCAGGCAGCTATGGCGTCGTGGTTACAAATTTCTCAGGATCCGTGACCAGCGCGCCGGCCCAACTGTCGGTCAGCACACCCATTGCTCCTTCCATCGATGTTCAGCCGCAGGATCAAACAGCCTTGCCCGGAGATACGGTCCAATTCACCGTCCAGGCAGGAGGTTCCGAACTGCTCAGCTATCAATGGTTCAAGGACACAAACACAGTCGTGCCAAATGCCACCAGCTCTGTCCTGGTCATCTCCAACGCGCAACCGGGGGATATCGGCGCTTACTCGGTCACTGTCACGAATATCGCCGGGTCCGCCACCAGTTCCAATGCGATGCTGACTTTGAACACCAATCCCGTCGCGCCAACGTTCACAGTCCAGCCCGTGTCACAGGTGGTTGTGGCCGGAAGCACCGTGAGCTTCAGCGCCACTGCATCAGGGACTGCTCCGATCACTTACCAGTGGAACAAGAACGGCGTCCCAAGATCGGGGGCCACAAACAATACGCTCACGATTTTAAACGCGCAGACCACCGATAACGGGAGTTACACCCTCTCCGCCTCCAACAGCATCGGCGGCGTAACCAGCGACCCGGCCCAGCTCACCGTGACAGCCGTGGCGCCCGTCGTGAACAGCTCCTATAACCTTTACGGGTTCGGCCGGCTCACCACCGGTGGAGGCAACATACCCGATACAGACGCAGCCTACAAAAAGGTGTATACGCCCCTCGACCTGGCCAATGCCATCCGTTCAGCCAACAAAACCGCCGGCGCAGTCAAAGTC
>DASRKU010000079.1:0-5484 GCA_035648815.1 Verrucomicrobiia bacterium
GACGGCAGCCAGGGCGAAGGCATCAATTTTTCGGTGATGGACAAGCTGCGCATCGCCGACAAGCTCGACTCATTTGGCATTCATTACATTGAAGGCGGATGGCCGGGATCCAATCCGAAGGACATGGAGTTTTTCAAGCAAGCGCGCCGGCGCCGGTTCAAAAACGCGAAGCTCGCAGCTTTCAGCATGACGCGGCGGAAGGGCTTGCGGGTCGACAAGGACGAATTGATGCGCCAGATGCTGGAGGCGGAGACGCCGGTGATCACGATCGTCGGAAAGAGCTGGTTGCTGCACGTCACCGAAGTGCTTCGCGCGACGCCCGCGGAAAACATGGCGATGATTTCCGACACAATCCGCTATTTCAAGGATCACAAGCGAATTGTCATTTACGACGCTGAACACGCCTTCGACGGTTTCAAGGACGAACCGGATTACGCGCTGGCCACCTGGGACGCAGCCGAAGCCGCAGGGGCTGATCGCATCGTCTTGTGCGACACGAATGGCGGCTGTTTGCCGAACGAGATCAACCGGATCACGGCGCTGGCCAGGACCCGGCTGCGCGCGCCCATTGGAATTCACACCCACAACGACTGCGGCTTTGGAGTGGCCAACGCGATTGCCGCAATCGAGGCCGGAGCGACGCAGGTCCAGGGGACGATCAATGGTTACGGCGAACGCACGGGCAACTGCAACTTGATCAGCGTCATTCCCACCGTGGCCTTAAAACTCGGCAAATCCTGCGTTCCAAAAGCATCGCTGCCGAAGCTGCGGGAGCTGTCACATTTCGTGGATGAGATTGCGAATTTCGCGCCCGATCCGCGCCAGCCCTGGGTGGGCGCCACGGCGTTTGCGCACAAAGGCGGGATGCACGCCCACGCAGTCGGAAGGCTCGCGAGCAGTTACGAGCATATCAACCCGGAAACCGTCGGCAACTCCCGGCGCGTGCTCGTCAGCGACATGTCCGGCCGCAGCAACATCCTGGCAAAAGCCAGGGAGCTGGGATTCAAATTGACCGCCGAGACGCCGCAACTCAAAACCATCCTGAGCCGGATCAAGGAACTGGAGAACGAAGGCTACGAATATGAAGCGGCCGAAGCGTCCCTGGCCCTGCTGATCCAAAAGCAACTCCAGCATCGGCAACTGCCATTCACTCTCGAGGGATATCACGTCTCGACGCGCGGCAACGGTTCCAGCTCCGTTTGCGAAGCCACGGTGAAAGTACGGGTCGAGGACCAGTTTGCCCACACGGTGGCCGAGGGCGACGGTCCGGTAAACGCGCTCGACAGCGCGCTGAGGCAGGCGTTGTCCAAATTCTTCCCTCAATTGCGCAAACTGAAACTTACAGATTACAAGGTCCGCATCATCGACAGCGCCACCGGCACCGCGGCCAAGACCCGTGTCTTGATCACGACCAGCAATGGCCATCGCGAATGGGGCACCGTCGGAGTGAGCGAAAACATCATCACCGCCTCCCTCCAGGCCCTGGCTGACAGCATGGAATACGCGCTGATGCGCGGAACATGATTTTAACCACGGATGGACACGGATAACAAGGGCGGTCGAAGGTCCAGGGTCGAGAGTCGAGGCTCCTGGACGGACTGCATTTCTTCTTGCTCTCGACCCTCGACTTTCGGCTCTCGACATCTTTCATCCGTGTCCATCCGTGGTTAAAATTCAGTGGTTGAAAGAAAAATATGTCAGAAATTCCCAAAGCGTACGAGCCCAAAGCTGTTGAAGAGAAGTGGTACCAATTCTGGCTGGATCAAAAATGCTTCGTCGCCAATCCGCTTTCGACCAGGCCCGCCTATTCCATCGTCATCCCGCCGCCCAATGTCACCGGCATGCTCCACATGGGGCACGTTCTCAATAACACCATCCAGGACATCCTCGCCCGGCGGGCGCGCATGGACGGCAAAGAAGTGCTCTGGCTCCCCGGCACCGACCATGCCGGGATCGCCACGCAGGTGATGGTCGAAAAGCAGGTCCGAAAAGAGGAAAAGAAGACCCGGCACGACCTCGGCCGCGAGGAGTTTTTGAAACGCGTCTGGAAATGGAAGGAAAAGCACGGCGACATCATCATCCAGCAACTTAAGAAGCTGGGCAGCTCCTGCGATTGGACGCGCGAACGTTTCACGATGGACCCGGAGTATTCGCGCTGCGTCCAAAAAGTGTTCGTGGACCTTTATAAAAAAGGCCTCATTTACCGCGGCAAGCGGATGGTGAATTGGTGCCCGGCCACGTTGACCGCCCTTTCGGACGAGGAAGTCGACATGGAACCTCAAAAGGGCTCGCTCTGGTATTTCAAAGTCGAAGTCGCGGGCATGCCCGGCACGTTCCTGACCATCGCCACCACCAGGCCCGAAACCATTCCCGGCGATACCGCCATCGCCGTCCATCCCGATGACCCACGGTACGCCGGTTTGATTGGCAAACAGGTGATTCGTCCACTGCCCCCCGAATTGCAACTGGAAAAGAAACTCATTCCCATTATCGCGGACGACCACATTGACCCAAAGTTCGGCACAGGCGTGCTGAAGGTGACGCCGGCGCATGACAAGGCCGACTTCGAGATTGGGCAGCGCCACAAGCTTGTTCCCATCGACATCATGAATGCGAACGCGACGATGAACGAGCTCGCGGGCGAAGACCTGGCGTGGCTCGATCGATTCGAGGCGCGCGCGAAAGCTTCGGAGATGCTTCGAACGATGAGTGCTTTGGTGAAAGAGGAGCCTTACGAAAACAAGGTGGGCTTCAGTCAGCGGGCGAAAGTGCCCATCGAACCGCGCTTGAGCGAGCAATGGTTCCTGAAATATCCGGCTGTCGACCAGGCCAGGACATGCGTGGCGCAGGAACAGGATGGGAACCCTCCCCAGCCGGACAGTATGCGCTTTCATCCCCAGCGTTGGGCCAAGGTATACGATCATTGGATGACTCACCTCCAGGATTGGTGCATCAGCCGCCAGCTCTGGTGGGGACATCGGATTCCAGTCTGGTACCGGAAAAGTGCCGGCGGCTCCCCTGCCCCCGCGAACTCCCAAGCACGCCCGGCAGATATCTGGTGCGATGTGAATCCTCCCGCCGATGTTGAGAACTGGGAGCAGGACCCCGACGTTCTCGATACCTGGTTCAGCTCGTGGCTGTGGCCGTTTGCGACCATGGGCTGGCCCGAACAGACCGACACGCTGAAAAAGTTCTATCCGACCACCGACCTCGTGACGGGGCCGGACATCATTTTTTTCTGGGTGGCGCGGATGATCATGGCGGGATACGAGTTCATGGGGGAGATGCCGTTCCACAATGTGTATTTCACCGGCATCATCCGGGACAAGCAGGGCCGGAAAATGTCAAAGACCCTGGGCAACTCCCCCGACCCGCTCGAACTCATCGCCAAGTATGGGGCGGACGCCTTGCGATTCGGCACCATGCGCAGCGCGCCGCTGGGCCAGGATGTCTTGTTTGACGAAAAGGACGTGGAGCTCGGGAGGAATTTCTGCAACAAGCTTTGGAATGCCTGCCGATTCCGCCAAATGCAAGGCGGCGAGGTCCAGGGTGAAATCCGGCCGCAACTGCTGACGAGCGACGACAAATGGATGTTGCTCAAACTGGACCAGGCGATCCGCGACATCACGACGGCCTTCGAGCAATACAAATTCAACGAAGCCACCAGCACGCTTTACCGGTTTTTCTGGAGTGAGTTTTGCGATTGGTATGTCGAAGCGAGCAAAGCCGTGCTGTCTAAAACGGCGGGCGGGACAAGCCCGGATGAAACGTCGCAGATGCAGCGCGCCAATTCGCTCGCGGTCAGCGATTTCATTTTATCGCACGCATTGCGCCTGTTTCATCCATTCCTGCCGTTCATCACCGAAGAGCTCTGGCACGGTATGGGATACGCCCAGGACATGCCGGAGGATCAGGGCGGACGGACGATCCTGTTCGCGCCGTGGCCAAAGCCCTTTGAAAACGATTTCAAGGAACACTACGGACTGGATGACAGCTTCCTGGACATCGTGAACGCCAAGTACGACCTGGTGACGCAGGGCCGCAATTTGCGCCGCGCGGGAAATATTTCGCCAGGCAAAAAGGCAAAGTTCATTTTCAAACCCGCCGGCGACATTGCACCGCACGACATCGATGTGATCAAGCTGTTACTGAACGCCGAATCTCTGGAGCTGGATCCGAACTACCAGCCTGCCAAGGGAACGCCGACAGTCCGCACGAACCTAGGTGAGCTATGTCTGCCGCTTGATGGCCTGGTTGATGTCGAAGCGGAAAAGGCCAGGTTGAAAAAGGAATTGGAGAAGATCGAAAGCGAGATCGGCAAAGCGGAGCAGAAATTGGCGAATCCTAGTTTTGCGCAGAAAGCGCCGCCCCACGTCCTGGAGGAGCACAAGAAGCGGCTTGCGGAATGGAAAGCCAAGCTCGAGCACGTGATGCAGCAAATGGCGGCCAACGGCCAGTAGCCACTCGATAGGTGTGTGGAAACACTTCAGGATCGGGCATCAAACTCAGAAGCAAACTCCACTTTCGAGCAAGCCAAAGGCTTGCCAGAGAGTAGCCGGTGGTCGAACCCGCGTAGCCAAGCGAAGCGGGAGAGACCACCGGGAACCCGGTTAGTTATCTCCTCGACCCCGCAGGGGTCGCAGACTTGGCATCCCCCAGCATGCACGCTCCTCTCGTACGCACTACGAGGCCTAGCGATAAAAAGATCATTGCGGTGCTCTCCGCGTCTGGTTTGTTGGCCAATTTATTATCTATTGGTCGAAAACTGGATGTCCGGAATGATTGGTATGCTGTTGACCGCGGGCTCACCAATATTAATGATCCTTTCCTTGTGCGGAGGAAGCTTCGCCGTAATGCTCATACCAGGATAATCAGGGCGCGTTCGAAGCTGGCGCGACCTTTCGGCGCGAACGCCAACCCACCGGTACCTGGCGAATGGGTCCGCAAATCAGCGCCAACGGGATTACAAGGACACAAGCAATGATGCCAGCCTTCAAAACCCAGACATTGCGGACGGGGTCAATGAATGGCCCGATGAAGAACACTGCTATGACGATGTGTGCCAATGCCAACCAGTCGGTTCCATAGCCAAACCACGGATGACGCGGATAGCGCGGATAAGAAAAGCAACCTCATCATCCGCGAAATCCGCGGTTAAAATCCTCTGCCGCAGGCACTCATTTTCGCTGAACACTCGGCTTCAATCACGGAGCGTCGCAGATCTCTGGCATCCCTCCAGGATGCACGGCTACATCAACCATTACCGGGGGTCTTCGCTCCCGCCTTCGCTGGGGCTACGGCGGGCAAGGCGCTGCGACCCTCGGCTACTCTCTGGCAACCCTTCGGGTGAATGGCGCTTACATAGTTCCTAAAGCTTTTTTGGCGAGTCGTTTGCGTCGTTGCGGATGCGGCACGGTTTCAAATAGTACTTGCCGGCTTAGGCACTGCATTTCCTTTAAGGTGGCTTGCACCTTGCGCCATTGC
>DASRKU010000080.1:0-4802 GCA_035648815.1 Verrucomicrobiia bacterium
GGGTATGGGAGAGGGAAGGGGTGAGGGTGCCTTCCTCCCGACCTTCGACTCCTTGGCGCGGCGAAGCGCAGCGAAGACGGCTCGACTGCTTAAAAGTTCTCTTTCACAAACCCATGTTCCTTCAGCCAGTAAAGACAATCACGGGTCCATGGGTGCAGTTGCGCTGACATTCCCGGTGTATATTCCCGAACGCCCAGGCCCATGCCGTGCCCGCCCTTCTGATAAATATGCAGGTCAAAAGGCACATGCGCTTTGCGGAGTGCTTCCGCGAATTGCAGGCTGTTCTCGACCGGCACAACGTTGTCCTCGTACGTGTGCCAGATAAAGCACGGCGGCGTGTTTTGAGTAACCTGAAGCTCGTTGGAAAGGCTCTTCACCAGCTCCGGCGACGGATTGGTCCCCAGGAGATTGTTCCTGGAACCCTGGTGCGTAAAAGGCCCCATCGTGATAACCGCATAGCAGAGAATCCCAAGATCAGGCCGGCTGCTCACTCGCTCAATCGGATCAGCAGCGTCCGCGGTTCCATTGTCAAAGTGCGTCAGGAGAGTCGACGCCAGGTGGCCCCCCGCTGACGAGCCGATAATCCCGATCTTTTTGGCATCCAGCTTCCATTCGGCCGCGCGGCTGCGCACGACACGCACAGCGCGCGCTGCGTCCTGCAACATCGCCGGATGCCGATACCCGCCGGAGCCCAGCCTGTATTTCAATACAAATCCCGCAACCCCATTGTCGGCAAACCACCGCGCATAACCTTCCCCTTCATGCGGCGCCAGATTTTGGTATCCGCCTCCGGGACAGATCACGACCGCAGCGCCGCTGGCCTTTGCCGCGTCGGGCGCAAAGCAGGTCAACGTCGGTTTGTCCTGGCCTTCGTGCCCCCGCGCGCCCGGGGCTGCGTCGGGCCAAAGTTGAATGACCTGGTTGGAGGACTGGGCCTGCGCAAGGTTCGCTGCTGTGAAGACCATCAACGCTGCAATTAGGGTTCTCATCGTCTTCAACCCTAATCAGCCAACCCACCGCCGTGCTAGAAGAAAAGATCTCGGGGTGGGGACGGCTCGTCCCCATCAGGTGGATGTCGTGTAAGGATGGGGACGAGCCGTCCCCTATCGTTCGGTAGGGGCGCACTGTGTGCGTCCGGCTGCGCGGCAGCGCAGCCCTACCCGCGCCCCTACTGCACGTTTTCTTCCAGGGCTTTCTTGACCCAAACTCCGAACTTGGGCGTCGGAGTGTAATTCCAATCCGAAATCAGGCACGGCCAGGCCGTCGTGTGAAAATCCCAGGCTGCCCAACTCCATTGGTGGGCCTCCAGAACCCGAATCATTTCCCGATTCCACTTTTCATCGTCGTAATTCCAGTCCTTTGGAAAGGGCCACATGCGCTCAATGGAACCGAATTCCAGAATGATGACGGGGAGTTTCGCCGAGAACGCTTCGATGCGCGCCGCCCATTGCGCGATGGTTTCCCGGCCAAGCCCCTCGTACCCGTGCGGGTAAGGATGGTTGGCATACACAATTCCGTTGCCCTTGGGATCGGAAAGGATTCGGCCTTCCAGGATTCCGCCAACTTCGTAAGCCCAGTTGATGCCTCCGGCAACAATCACATTCTTTGCGCCCGTCGAGCGGATGGCGTCCACGAGCGCCTGCATCCCCACCGCATCATACGTCACGGTGCGGCCCGATTTCTCGTCCTTTTCGGTCATGGGTCCGCCTTTCAGCCACTGGTCCCAGTTGATGTGAGCCGGTTCATTGTAAAGATCGAACAGCACGCCCGGGTCATTCTTGTACACGGCCGCAATATCCTTCCAAAAGATGGTGCTGTTTGTGTCGGGCAAATTGTGCTGGCCAATGTTCGTGCCCCATTGCCCGGCGTCGGACCAGTGCAGGTCGAGAATGATGTAGGCATTATTGGTCGCGCAGATATCCGCCAGTTGCCTCACCAGGCCGCGATAGCCGGCGCCGGCGTCCTTCTGCCCGGGCGCCTTGCCGAACCACCGATCCTGTGACAGCGGCAGCCGGATGAGATTAGCGTGCCATTCACGGGTTGCCACCTGCACTGTCTTGCGGATGCGGCCGTCGCCGTCGCTCGACCATTCCATGCTGGCGCAGTTGACGCCTCTCAGGCGCGCAGGTGTTCCGTTGGATTGCACCAACCTGTTTCCGGCAACCCGGAGCGCCGGCGGAGCGCCTTGCACGTTTTCGTTTAGTGAAATCAGGAAAAAAACGAACAGAAAAGGAAGCCATCCGGATTTCTTGTAGAACATCATTGTTGACGTTACGAAGCCCGAGAACGCCGGATCAAGCACAATTGAGTGAATCAGTGAGTCCAGAACTCCTGACATAGCTTCCGGGAATTTCGGCAATTTCACTGGGTTTTGTGCATTCTGGAGCGTGGTGGGGGTGCGAACCCAAACCTGTCCGCTTTTTTTGCGAGACAGGCGCGGAACCCCGTATTTGCACGAGATTTGCGATCGCGATTGAGGCAATAGCGGACATTTTCCACACCCCTATGTCAGGAGTTCTGGAGTCAGTAATCAGTCAGAGAGTCAGAGAGTCAGTGAATTAAGAATTCACATAGGCAACTTCGCTCATTCACTCACTCACTGACTCACTGATTGAGTGACTGACTCACTGACTGCCCTCAGTGCTTCTCCCGCGCCCGACAGATTCTCGGGTTTCATTTCCATGTAATTCCGGGAAAGAATAATGCCGTGCGCGCCTCCGCGGAACGCTGATTTCACCGCCCGACCCACACTCTCCGGCGTGCAATGGCCCATCCCCGCATCGGCAGGCACATCGATCTCCACCCCTGGCCAAATCTGCGTCGCGCTCCCCGCCACCGCCTCCACCGCGCGGCGTGTTTCCCGCTCGACGTAGTCGGCCGACAATCCCGTCGCAGCGAGTTTATCGAACGGAGCCTCGTCGTAATGCAATTGCCGGCAGAGCAATTCCAAGATCTCTTCGGGCGGCAAATCGCCATACACCGATTCGTGCGCGCCTTTGACGAAGTTCAGAAATCGTCCGCCGGCGACATTGTTATACAGGGCAGGGCGGATGAAATCGGAATAGCCGGTCATCCCCGCAAAATCCTCTTCGGCGCGTTGAAACGGGCTGAAGGACATGTTGTGCCAGACGTGCCAGCCGGACTGGAGCGACGGGTTGATGGATTTGATCCTGGCATACAGTGCGGCCTGAAATTCGTGGCGGCTGTTCACCCACAGGTTTTCCCATGCGAGCAGCTCGGGATATTGCATCAACACACGCCAGAACGCGGCGAAGAAACCGTCGCGAGGATGGTTGCCTGCCCGGCTGCCAGTCACGAATTTTTCCACTGCTCCAAATCCGCTGCGTGCCCGGTCGACATTGATGCCGAGGCTGGCGCCCTTTTTCTGGCAGAACTCGCAAAAGCAAGTCGCCCGGCCCGGGTCCTGTCCGCGGCTTTGCGAAAGCCCCAGCGCATTGAGCAACCCGCTCTGCCGCTCCGATCCCCACATGATCCCGGCAATGTCATATGACCGCGCGTAATCTTCGACCAACCCAAGGGCGAAGCGCTGGTAGAGCGGATTGTTATAGCAGAGGCCACCCGGATGCCGATCGGCGCGCCGGCCGTGATGGTCGACTTCGTAAAGAGCTTCCCGGTGCGGTACTGTGGCGGGGCGCGCATTGTCCTCGAGCAGGAAGCAGAATACCCGGATCCCATGCTTGCGCGCGACGGGAATGATTCGGTCCAGGACATCGACATCGCCGAATTCGGGCGCGCGCAGGTCCTGGAAGGTGAGGGGAATATCTTTGTAGAATTGCATGTGGGGCGTCGCGTAGTTGCCCCCGTGAAAATTTTCCGACGCGACGCCGGCGCGATGCGGTTCGTGGGAATAGATGAAGGGGAACAGGGCATTGACCCCGGCGCGCCGGCGCATGTCGTCGAACATGGGATCCAGTTCCCGTTGCGCGAGAGGCGCCACGCTGATCGGCAAAGCGATCGTGACGGGAAGTTTGGAGGAGGCCGGAGTTGGAGCCGGGTTGGCGGCGTTGAATGGGGTGATGCCGCCGATAGTGGCACCGGCGGCTGCGACGCTGGTTTTGATGAACTGTCTGCGGTTCATGGGCTGAGTATCCGGTCGGCGGCGGCGAGACTCAAACAACAAAAGACGGATTTAACAGGAGGGAACAGAGGTAAGGGAGAACCGAGGGATTTTTACACCAGGCAAACGAAGGGAACGAAGGATTTTGTCCTGCTGGCGCGATAATCTCACACCGTGGCCGCGTCTCATAAGAACGCGGCAAACATTTGATCCTCCACGTTGTGCCGCACTGCGCCTCAGCCAAAAACAGCCGCCTTCGTTCCCTTCGTTTGCTTCTGTGAAAATCCCCATGGCCTCCGTGACCTCTGTTTCCTCCTGTTAAACGGGACCCGACGAAAACGCGCTTGCACGGCGACATTCGGGCCAGTACTGTTTGATGCTCTTTCGGGGCACCCATAGCTCAATTGGATAGAGCATCTGACTACGGATCAGAAGGTTAGTGGTTCAACTCCACTTGGGTGCACCACTGCTGCAAGGACTTACGCAAACCGGATGTTCCCCCACGACCGCTGTGTGCTACACGTTGTGCTACATCCAGAAACAGACTGCCACGGGCGGCTCCACGCTTTCTCTTTCGTCCGGCTCCTGTGAGCAAACCATAAAGGCATCAAAGCTACGCGGCATACACCCCCGCATCGCGCTCCGGATAGCTCTCGTATACATGCTCAAAGACTGCGGAGCATTTTTGCTGATAAAGTTCCGGCGTATAAACGCGCGGCAATCC
>DASRKU010000081.1:0-5701 GCA_035648815.1 Verrucomicrobiia bacterium
GCGCTCTTTTGTTTGGAATCAGTTTACTGGCATTCCTGACCGGGCGGCGCATTCCTTATTTTGCGGCCGGCTGGTTCTGGTATTTGGGAATGCTGGTTCCGGTGATCGGGTTGATTCAGGTGGGCAGCCAGCCGCACGCCGACCGGTACACGTATTTGCCGCATATCGGGCTCTGCCTTTTTCTTGTCTGGGGAATTAAAGATTGGACGGTTTCCTGGCCGAATCGCTCCTGGATTTTGGGAGCTGCGGGCGCGACCGCTATTGGTTGCCTGATGCTGGGTGCCTGGCGCCAGACCTCCACCTGGCGCGACAGTGAATCCTTGTGGGCACATGCGTTAGTGTGCACGTCAGGAAATTTCACAGCCCATGATTACCTGGGTGCCGCGCTTGCGGCAAAAGGCCGGACAGCCGAGGCCATCGAAGAGTATCGAAAAGCTCTTGAGATAAACCCTGAGTTCGTCGATGCGCACAACGACCTGGCGGAAGCACTGTTCAAAGAAGGCCGGTTCGATGAAGCAGCCGAGCACTATTACAGGGCGCTCCAGATGAACCCGCGCCTTGCCGAGGCGCAGAATCATTTGGGCATTCTGTTGTCCCAAAAAGGTCAAACGGCAGAAGCCACGGTGCATTTTCAGAAAGCCGTTGACCTCATTCCTGACTATTTCGAGGCGGAGAACAACCTGGGAACCGCGCTGGCAGCTCAAGGCCAGTCCGCGAAGGCCATGCAGCATTTCCAGAACGTGCTTAAAATCTCGCCTGGCCACGCCCAGGCCCACTACAACCTGGCCAACCTGCTGGCCGCGGCGGGCCGGTTGGATGAAGCCATAGACCATTACGGGCGCGCAGTGATATTGATGTCCAGCTCAACCCACGTTCACTATCATTTCGGCGTCGCCCTGCAGAGCCGGGGAAGGTTCGGACCAGCCATTGCGCAATTCGAACAAGTCCTGGCACTCGATCCTCGGCACGCCCCGGCTCAGAATAATCTCGCCTGGCTGCTGGCAACTTGTCCGGACCCTTCGCTGCGAGACGGTCGCAGGGCCTTGGAAATGGCCCGCCAGCCGGAGCAACTTTCGGGCGGCAAATCCCCCGAAATACTCGATACACTCGCCGCCGCCTATGCTGAGGCGGGAGATTTCCAAAAGGCGGCCGAAACTGCCAAACGCGCGTTGTCTCTCATCTCCAATCAAAAGAACAGTCCTCTGGCGGACGCGCTGGACATGAGGCTCAAGCTTTACGAAGCCAATACCGCCTACCATGAAAGACCGTAACTGGCCGAACTCCCAACCGACGGTTCTTTTCGTTTGTCTTCTGCTGATCGCGGCCGTGTCGGTGGTTTTCGGCGGGGCCTTAGGGCATAAATTCGTCAATTACGATGACAACGGGTACTTTTTTTCCAATCCGCACGTCAAGGCCGGGCTGACCTGGAACGGCCTTCAATGGGCTTTCAAATCAGGATACGCCAGCAATTGGCATCCGCTGACGTGGTGTTCCCTGATGCTGGACGCGCAGATATTCGGAACGGGACCGCTCGGGCCGCACCTGACGAACGTGATCTTGCACGCGGCCAACGCGGTGCTGCTGCTGCTGTTGTTAAGGCGGTTGACGGGAGTGTTGTGGCCAGCCGCTATTGTGGCGGCGGTCTTTGCCGTGCACCCCCTGCGGGTGGAGTCGGTCGCCTGGGTGGCCGAACGCAAGGATGTGCTCAGCGGATTATTCTTCATGCTCACGCTGTTGATGTATGCGCGGTATGCCCAAAAGCAGTCGACGGTCGAGAGTCGAGGGTCGAAGGGGACCCTCACCCCGTCCCTCTCCCATCGGATGGGAGAGGGTGCCCGAAGGGCGGGTGAGGGTCCAAAAGCGGGCGGCCTTGCCCTCGACCCTCGACTCTCGACTCTCGACTATTCCCTGGCACTGCTGTTTTTCATTTTCGGATTGATGAGCAAGCCGATGCTGGTGACGGTGCCTTTCGTGATGTTGCTGCTGGATTATTGGCCGCTGGGAAGAGTGGCGGGTTTGGGACAAGCCAGGGGCACGGTCCGGAAGATGAAGTTCAAACTCATACTGGAGAAGGTGCCGTTTATAATATTGAGCGCCGGCGCGTGCGTGGCGACTGTGATTGCTCAGCGGGAAGGCATCAAGTCGATGGTGGATTTGCCGCTGAGCTTCCGGCTTGGCAACGCAGCAGTTGCTTGCGTGACCTACGTGGCCCAGATGATCTGGCCGGCGGACCTCGTGGTGTTTTACCCATATATGGAAATTCCGGCTTGGGAAGTGGCGGGTGCCGTCATGCTGTTGGCTGGGGCAACGGCGGCAGTGGTTGCGGCGAAGAAGCGATGTCCGTTTCTGGCTGTGGGCTGGTTCTGGTATTTGGGAATGTTAGTGCCGGTGATCGGGTTGGTGCAGGTGGGAGACCAGTCGCATGCGGACCGTTACACGTATTTACCGCAAATCGGATTGTATCTCGCTGTGGTATGGGCAATCAGGCAATGGACGCTGGCGCGGCGCTGGCCTCGTCCGGCGCTTGCGGCTGCGGCATGCAGCCTGGTGGCGGTCCTCATGGTCGGCGCCAGGAAACAGACCTGCTATTGGCGCGACAGCCTGTCCTTGTGGGAACGAGCGCTTGCGTGCGCTCCGGGAAATATCACCGCGTACAGCAACATGGGGGCGAATTTGACGGATCGCGGCCGTTTTGCCGAATCAATCGAGTATTACCGGAAGGTTCTTGAAATCAAACCCGACTCCGCCGGGGCTCACAATGATTGGGGCAAGTCGCTTATGGGAATGGGTCAAACTGCTGATGCCATCAAGCATCTGCAAAAGGCGATCGAAATCGATCCGGATTGCGCAGAGGCGCACAATAATCTCGCCAACCTCCTGGCTGCTCAGGGTCAGACCGCCGCGGCTTCTGAACACTATCAGAAGGCCATGAGACTTCGTCCAAACCAGGCGGAGATATGCTATAATTTTGGAAATCTACTTGCGGCACAGGGCCTGGCCGGCCAGGCCAGCGAGCAATACAGGAAAGCCATCGACCTGGAGCCCGGATATGCGAAGGCCCACTATAGCCTGGCCAATCTGCTGGCAGCTCAAGGACAATACGAAGCAGCGGACGAGCAGTTTCAACAGGCGATCCAAAGCAAGCCGGACTATGCGGAAGCGTTTAATGATTGGGGCGCCATGCTGCTGGCGCAGGGCCGCAGTGCGGAATCCATTCAGCCTCTGCAAAAGGCCGTTCAAATAAGTCCCCTCTATGTCGAAGCGCACAACAATCTGGCAAGCGCGTTGGGCATGCAGGGGCGTGTGAGCGAGGCCGTGCAGGAATTCAAGAAAGCCATCGAAATCAAACCTGACTATGGCAAAGCCCACTTCAACCTGGCAAATATCTTTGCCGCTCAAGGCGAATTGGATCAGGCTCGAGAACACTATCAACAGGCGGCGGCATTAATGCCAGGCGCCACGAGCGTTCATTACCAACTGGGAGTTATCCTGGAGCGACAGGCCAGGTTCAAACTTGCGATTGCGGAATTCGAAAAAATTCTCGAGCTGGATCCGGGGCACGCCGCGGCCCAAAACAACCTTGCATGGCTGCTGGCAACCTGCCCGGAACCCTCCCTGCGCAACGGAACCCGGGCCGTGACGCTGGCCCGCAAAACCGAACTGCTCTCCGGCGGCCAATCCCCGGAAGTTCTGGACACCCTCGCCGCCGCCTATGCGGAGTCCGGAAGTTTTGCTGAAGCAATCAAGACCGCAAAACATGCGATCGAACTCAGCACGGCGCGGAAGGACCAATCCCTGGCCAATGGCATCCAGACACGGCTCAAACTTTATGAATCGAATCTCCCCTATCATGAAGCGCAGTAATTTCAGGGGAATTATCTTTTGTGTTTTCCTGGCTCTGGCGGTGTTCATCGTATTTGGGCAGACCGTTCGCCATGATTTCGTCAATTATGACGACGAGGAATATTTCTCGGCTAATCCCCATATTCTGTCCGGCCTGAATTGGACGTCCATTCGGTGGGCATTGGCGACCACTTACGCCAGCAACTGGCATCCGCTGACGTGGTGGTCGCTCATGGCCGACGTGCAGTTTTTTGGCCCGGGGCCTTTTGGACCGCATCTGACCAACCTGCTCTTCCATGCGGCTAACACGTTGCTGGTGTTTTTGGTCTTACGCCGGCTGACGGGCGCTTCTGCAAGAAGCGCCATCGTCGCCGCGCTCTTCGCCCTGCACCCGTTGCACGTCGAGTCCGTAGCCTGGATTTCCGAACGGAAGGATGTGTTGAGCGCATTCTTCGGTTTGCTGACATTGCTGATGTATGCGCGATACGCGCAACAGCAGTCGAGAGTCGAGAGTCGAGAGTCGAAGGCGGGAACACCCTCACCCCGACCCTCTCCCGTCCGACGGGAGAGGGAGACACTCGACTCTCGACATTCGACCCTCGACTATTCCTTGGCGCTTGTGTTTTTCGCGCTGGGGCTGATGAGCAAGTCCATGCTCGTGACACTGCCATTCGTCATGCTCTTGCTGGATTACTGGCCCCTGCGCCGCATCCCCTTCTCACCTCTTACCTCCTTGGGGCGGCGAAGCGAAGCGAAGACTCCTCACCTCTCACCTCTCAAGCCTCTGCTGCTCGAGAAGCTGCCGTTCCTCGCGCTCAGCGCGGCCTCTTCAGTCATCACCTTGTACGCGCAAAAAAATGCCGTCCAGCCCCTGGCTCACATCGCCATGGATGCGCGCGCCGCCAATGCCGTCGATTCGTATGTTCTTTACCTGGGAAAAATGTTTTGGCCGCTGAACCTCGCCATACCTTATCCACACCCGGGTTACGGAAATTCTGCGTTGTTTTTTGTGTCTGCCCTGGTCCTGGCAGCCATCACCATCGCCGCCATCAGGTTGGACCGCAGGTTCCCATTCCTCATCACAGGCTGGTTCTGGTACCTGGGAATGCTCATACCCGTCATCGGCATCATCCAGGTCGGCATGCAGGCGATGGCGGATCGCTACACTTACCTGCCGCTGATCGGCATTTTTATTATCCTCGTCTGGACCGCAGCGGAAGCCCTCGGTTCCTGTCGCCATGGCAAGATCGCAGCCTCCATCGCCACGGCTTTGTGCCTGGCCGCCTGCGGCGCCCAATCCATCCGTCAATTGCAATATTGGAGCAACAGTGAAGCTCTCTTTCAACACGCGATCCGTGTCACAACCAACAACGACATCGCCCATTACAACCTTGGGGAATTTTATTTGAAAACAAACCGGCTCGACGAAGCCGTGCAGAATTTTCGGCAGGCTATAAAGATCAGGCCCGATTATGACGACGCCCTCAACAACCTGGGAATTGCGCTGGCGCTGGAGGGCCATCTGGATGAAGCGCTGGCCAGCGTCCGGGAAGCCATTCGGTATGAACCCGGAAAAGCCGATGCGTATTACAACCTCGGCTACGTTTTCGTGCGGCAGCACAAGCTCGATGAAGCCGCTGCGGCATTTTCCGAAGCCCTGCGGCTCAAGCAGGATTATCCCGAGGCACACAACAACCTGGCAACGGTCCTCCTGATGCAGGGCCATCGCGAAGCGGCCATCGAGCATTATCGACAGGCTCTGCGGTGGAATCCAAACCATGAAGGAGCGAAGCGGCAGTTGGTTCGACTGGGGGCGCTGCCGCCGGACTAAGCAAGAACACCCCGCCCTCTCCCACAC
>DASRKU010000082.1:0-14780 GCA_035648815.1 Verrucomicrobiia bacterium
CTCCCGAACCCTCACCCGCCCTGCGGGCACCCTCTCCCATCCGATGGGAGAGGGGGACGGTGGTGACGCGCGGGGTGGTTTGATGATGTGCGATTGCAGCGAACGCGTTGACGACTGCTCCCTCTCCCGTCGGACGGGAGAGGGCTGGGGTGAGGGTTTCTTGCCCTCGACTCTCGACTCTCGACCCTCGACCAACTTTAAGCTTTGACGCCAGAGTTTTTCCTCTACCTTTTCTCCATGAGACACGCGGGGAAAGCACGAAAGGCAGCATTCAAAATGCTGGCGATCACGCTCGTTCTCGTCCTTTTGGTTCCAATCGCCGGAGTTCTCGCGGCTCTCATCGGCGTTTCCATGCTCGTGATCTCCAGCTTTCTGGTGGCGCTGTGGTTTGTGTTTGCCCTCTTCACTTTGTATTTCTTCCGCGACCCCTCGCCGCACGTCCCCATGGGCGCCAACCTCGTGGTGTCCCCAGGCCATGGCAAAATCGACATCATCGATACCATCACCGATCGCGAGTTCATGGGAGGCGAATGCCGCCGCATTTCCATGTTTCTATCCATCTTCGATGTCCATGTGCAAAATGCCCCGGTCGCTGGCAAAATCGCGGTTCTCAAATATACCGAGGGACAGTTCCTGAACGCCATGCGGGTCGATTGCGCCGCGGTGAATGAAAATGTGTTCATCGGCATCGAGACTTCGGAACCGGGGGGCCAGAAGGCGGGGGTCCGTTTGATTGCCGGCGTCCTGGCCCGGCGCATTGTCCCCTGGGTTTCGCCCGGCGACGAGGTGACGCGGGGAGATCGCATCAGCCTCATTCAATTCGGATCCCGGGTGGAACTCTATCTGCCCATGTCCGCTTCGATCAAAACGCAACTGGGCGACAAAGTCGTGGGTGGCAGGACAGTGCTGGCTCAATTCCAATAGGAACGGCCATGGCAGCGCCTGCTCCCAACTCCACGCCGGATGAAGCACCCGAGCTGAAGCTGAAGATTTATTTCCTGCCCAACCTGCTCACGGCCGGCAATCTCTTCTGCGGATTTGTGGCGCTGACAAAAATTGTGGAGGCTGATCTCGTGCCGCTGGCGGATGGGCTCGTTAATTGGGCGCCGATCAAATATGCTTTGGGGTTCATCCTGCTTGCGTGCATCTTCGATTTGTTCGATGGCCGGGTCGCGCGCATGGGTGGAGTCGAAAGCCCTTTCGGGCGCGAGTTTGATTCGCTGGCCGACCTGATTTCTTTCGGAGTTGCCCCGGCATTTCTCGTGCACCGGGTTGTGCTGCGTCCGGTGTTCGAAGGGCACCCTGAACTGGGATGGTTCCTCGCGTCCATTTACCTCTTGTGCGGAGCATTTCGGCTGGCGCGATTCAACTGCCTGGCAGCCCAAGCAAATGGCGGCAGCGGCAGGGAGTTCCTTGGGTTTCCGATTCCATCGGCCGCAGGCCTGGTGGCCTCCCTGACGTTGATGATCATCCGCCTCAACGAACACGACCGAAGTTTGGGGCCGTCGAAATATTTCCTGGTGATCGTCCTCGTGTTCCTCTCCGCGATGATGGTGAGCACGGTGAAGTATCCCAGTTTCAAGTCGCTGGGGATGCGCTCCACCAGCACGTTTTCCAAGGCCATTATCGCCGCCATGTTCATCGGGTTGATTCTCCTGCTGCGGGAGACCATCGTTTTCTACGTTCTGCCTGCGTTCTTTACGCTCTACCTGGTTTACGGTTTCATCCGACCCCGCATCTCGCGGCGGATGCGGCGTGAAATTGAAGAGGAAGACGATGAGAACGGAGATGCGGGCGAAACGCATGCTTCCTGAGCAGAATGGATGTTTTTTCTCCTATCCTGAAAGCGGGCCTCACCGGTCTTATCAGCGGCCTGTTGCTCTCCGTGCCGGTCGGGCCGGTCAACCTGACGATCCTGAACGAAGGCGCGCGGCGCGGTTTTAAAACCGCCATCCTGATCGGTCTTGGGGCCACGATGATGGAGGTGATTTACTGCTTCCTGGCGTTCACCGGGTTTGCCGCCTTTTTTACCCACGGCTATGTGAAGGCGGCGATGGAGATCTTCAGTTTTGGGTTCATGCTTTTTTTGGGAATCAAGTTCCTGGTGGCCCGATCGGTGCATGCGCCGATCCAGTTGGGCGCGACGGCCGATAAGCTCGAGCAACACATTGGACAGCGGCTGCACCCGCGTTCGGCTTTTATGACGGGCTTTGTGAGGGTGATGGGAAATCTTGGTGTCTTTGTGTTCTGGATTGTCCTGGCCGCCACTTTCATTTCACACGAGTGGGTCACGCCGGACTGGCCCGGCAAAGTCGCGTGTGTGACCGGCGTCGCTTTGGGGACCGGCCTGTGGTTTTCAGTATTGAGTTTCGGAGCTTCCAAGGGCCACGGAAGATTCAGCGAAAGCACGCTGCTGCGGATGGAACATTTTTCCGGAATCGTCCTGCTCGGGCTGGCTTTCTTCTACGGCGGCCGAATTGTGTGGCAGATGGTGCACCACACGATTTGAGGGGAGTGCGACCGTCCTGATCGCAGCAATGTTCGCCAGTCCAACGCTGGTAGGGACATCGCTGCTGCGATGTCCCCGCCCGCGTATCAGCGGGCGGAACGGAACTATTCACTTGCGTAAGCCCGTTCCCAGATTGCGCCGCTACTACGCGGCGCTGAACGGCGCAGCAGCGCCGTTGCTACCGCTGCAAAACCTTCTTGCCTTGCTGCGCCCGAGACGGGCGCACTCCGCAATGCTGGGCGCCGTTCTTCGTGGACATTTAAAGCCCGCCGCCGCAGATTAGCTTATGCCGTTTTCTAAACTCGGTTTATCCGCCCAGGTTCTGGAGGGTGTGAAAGCCATGGGGTATATCGACCCCACTCCGATTCAATTGCGGGCGATTCCCCTGATCATGGCCAACCAGGACCTGATCGGCAGCGCCCAGACTGGAACCGGAAAAACGGCGGCCTTCGCGCTTCCGATCCTTTCGAAAATGGATCACCACGATCCGCGCACGCGGCTGTTGGTCCTGGAGCCCACGCGCGAGCTGGCCGCGCAGGTCGAAACGGCCATCCGGGATTACGCCCGGTTTACCGATCTTCGAACCGCCGTGATTTTTGGCGGCGTCGGCTACGCGCGGCAATTCGAATCCCTCAAGAATGGATCCGATATCATTGTCGCCACCCCAGGCCGGCTGCTGGATCACATCGAGCGCGGCACCTGCCGTTTGGACCAGGTGCGGCACCTGGTCCTGGATGAGGCGGATCGGATGCTTGACATGGGTTTCCTGCCCGACGTGCGCCGCATCGTCGATCGCTGCCCGCGTGAGCGGCAAACGCTTTTATTCTCCGCGACCGTGCCGGCGGAAATCCAGACGCTGATCCAGTGGACCATGCGCAAGCCGCAGACGATTGAAATTGGCTCGCGCCGAACTCCCGCTGAAACGGTCAAGCACGTCATCTACCCGGTTTCCGACGCGCAAAAGATGGATTTGCTCCTGGCCTTGCTGGACCAGGTCAGTTACGAATCGGTGATTGTTTTTTGCCGGACCAAACATGGCGCGGACCGTGTCGCTCATTTGCTCAAGCGAAGCAATCACGCGGTCGCGCTGCTGCATTCCAATCGGACGCAGAACGAGCGGGAGCAGGCGTTGCGTGGTTTTCGCGATGGCCGATTCGAGGTGCTGGTCGCGACGGATATTGCGGCGCGGGGGTTGGACATTGCAGATGTGAGCCACGTGATCAACTATGATGTGCCGCAGCACGCGGAGGATTACATCCACCGGATCGGCCGGACCGGCCGGGCGGAGGCCAAGGGCGACGCGTTCACCTTGATGGTGGCTGAGGATTCCAAGCATGTGGCGGCCATCGAAAGGTTTATCTGCCAAAAAATCCCGCGGGTCAGGCTCGATAAATTCAACTACCGCTACACGGCCTTATTCGAGGAGGAAAAACCTGGGCAGCCAAAGGGATTTGACCGGCGGGTGCAGGCAGTGCGCATTCGAGGCGGGTATTACTGCGGGCCGGCCAAGCGCAGGCGGTAGTGCCGCGCTAGCATGTGGAGTGCGCCGTCTTCAGCGGCGTTGTGGGTGGGGTCAGGCTCGGGTGCAGAATTGTTGCGAGCAGGTGAGGAACGCATCCGACAGCGGCGCTAAAGCGCACGCACTCCACGTGCTGGCGCGTTCGCCCGACCCCGCGTCGATGGATTAATTTTTGGGTTTTCGGCCAAGGCCCCAGATGAGCCAGATTCCGAGAAGGACCACCAGGATCAGCCACCAGAAATATCGCAGCTCGCGCGCGGCCCTTTCCACAAATTCATATGCGCGCGGGAATAACAGCACCAGGGCCCCGATGACCAGGACGAGGACGGCGACCTGGAGAATAGCGCGGGCGCGGGGGTTCAATGGGGGCTCTCTAACCGGCCCAGGGGGAGCAGGAGCGCCGCTCCCGTATTGTTGATATTGGCGGGAACAACCATGGGCGACTTGCCATTCCAGCGCTCGACGATTTGCAGCCGCAGAAATTCAGGATTCAATTTGAGAGCTTCCCCGCGGACTTTGATCGCCTCCGCATCGCCTTTGGCGCGAATGACCGCGGTGTCGGCCTCCACCTTGGCCTGCACCTGTGAAAAACGGGCCTGTGCCGCCTGCTGCTCGGCCACCATCTTTGCCTCAATCGCCTTTTCCAGCTCCTTCGACAAATCCAGATTGCGAATGACAATATCCTCGACCCGGAGGATGTCCCCGATCTTCAACCGGGCAGCCTGCAATGTCTTGACCTTGATCTCCTCCCGGTTCTTGACGATCTGTTCCGCAGTCTGCATGGCCGTCACCTCCTTGATCGCCTCCTGCACCCGGGGCGCGATGAGGCTGTCGAAAGGATCACCGGCGAATTGTTTATAGATTTGGACGACCGACTGTTCCGGCACGCTGTAGAGCACGCGCAAATCCGTGATGACCTGCTGCAGATCGGAGGAAAAACACTCGGCGCGCACCGATTCGGTTTTCTGCCTGATATTCACCGGCACGATGCTGGTAATGAAAGGAGCCTTGAATCCGAAGCCTTCGGGGAGAAACCGATCCGCAGCCTTTCCCAGAGTGACTTTGATGCCACGGGTGCCCGGATCGACGACATACGAGGTGGAGGAACTCAGGGCAACGGCCAGGAACAGCAGCAACGCCACGCCAATCAACCTGGGCAGGAATACTCGTTGCATGCTGTCAGCGGAGATGGGCGGTGCGTTGCGAGGTGGAATCGTCATTGGGTGTTGCGTTGCGCAGCCGTTCCAGGTCCTGCAGAGTATAAACCATCCGGTCGCCGTTCTGAATCACCAGCGGAGTGATTCCATCCCATTTGTCGACGATCTTTAAATCCACAAACGTCGGGTTTTCCTTCAACGCCTGTCCCCGGATCCGGATCGACTCGGCTTCTCCTTTGGCCTGGATCACGGCGGTATCGGCATCAATCTGGGCTCGCTGCTGGACGTATTTGGATTTGGACGCTTCCTGCTCCTGGACCATTTTCGCTTCGATGGCATTTTCCAGCTCTTTGGTGAGGGAAATATTCTGGATGACGATGTCTTCGAGGACGAGGAGCGTGCCGATTTTTCGGCGGGCAATTTCCAGGGCGCGGGTCTTGATTTGCTCGCGGTTCTTGACGATTTGTTCGGCGCTTTGCAGCGCGGCAACTTCCTTGAGGGCCTCCTGCATGCGCGGAGCTATCAACATCTCGAACGGGTCGCCATAATATCCCTGGTAGAGTTTCACCACCGAACTTTCCGGGATCCGGTAGAGAACCCTCAGATCCACCTGGACCTGTTGCAGGTCCGAAGAATAACACTCGGCTTTGTCCTCCGCCGTTTGCTGCCGGATGGAAGTGGGATGGATGCTGGTGATGAGCGGCGCCTTGAATCCGAAGCCTTCGGGCTTGAACGCCTGGGATACCTGGCCCATGGTGACTTGCACGCCTCGAAAGCCGGGATGCACGACGTAAGTGCCCGAAGCGGCCATGATGATTAGGGCGAAAAGCAGGACAGCCCCCCCGATCAACCGCGCGATGATATGTGGGCTCATGTAGCGGTCCTGAGCTTATCGGCATCGCGCCTTGAGACAAGGAAAGTTTTGGAACGAAGCCGGGCCTCAGTTCATCGACAAATCCTCCGGCATGTCGGCCATGAGCTTGTACTTCCATCCCTTCTGGCTCAGAACCGTGCGCCAGAGCTGGTCCGGCTCCATGTCAAATACCAGCTCCAGGCTGGCAGGATGGACCAGCCACGCCTTGCGCGTCATCTCGTCCTCCAGTTGACCGGGGCTCCAGCCGGCATATCCGACGAACATTTTAATTTTCCGCGTCGGTGAAAATGACCCGCCGATCTCGACCAGCGCATCCACCGAATGCGCCATGTTCAAGTTGGGCATCACGTTGGCGTCGGGGATAAAACTGTCGGTGTGCAGGAAGCTCAACGCGCCGGGCTGCACCGGCCCGCCGAGAAACAGGGGGGATTCCTTGAGAGCTTCCGGCAGATCGGCGACGAGCAGTTCGCCGATTTTGTTGCCGGTGGACCGGTTGAGCACAAGTCCGAAGGCGCCCTCGGCATCGTGCTGGCAGATCAGCACCACGGTCCGCTGGAAGAACGAACCTCGCAATTGGCCGCTGTCGAGCAGCAACTGCCCTTTGAGGAACTGTGGCGTCTCCGGCATACAGGCGCTGGAATGTCATGCAAACAGACTCCGCTGGCAATCAAGATCGGCGGGTTCCGCGCTTCCGCTGGTTCGCCTCCCGGTATACAGTAGCGCCATGCGTATTACCGGCGGAAAAGCGGCCCGCAGAATTCTCAAATCTCCCAAGGGCCTGGACGTGAGACCGACGCCCGACCTGGTGAAACAGGCGCTTTTCAACAGCCTGGGCCAGCGCGTCGCCAATGCGCGGGTCCTCGAATTGTTCGCAGGCACCGGCGCTTTGAGCCTGGAGGCCCTGAGCCGGGGAGCCGCCGGCGTCGTTTGCGTCGAAAAAACCCACCGGCACGCAGAATTGTTGCGCCTGAACTTTGGAATCGCAGGATTTTCTCCCGCGCAATTGCAGGTCCGCACGCAGGATGTTTTCGCGGCGGTGACCCAGTTGCATGCGGCGAATGAAAAATTTCAGCTTGTGCTGGCGGATCCGCCGTACGGGGAGAAGAACATAGGCCGCCGGTCCAATTCTCTTGCGCAACGGGTGCTGGATGATCCCCGGCTTCCGGGCCTGCTGTCCCCGGGCGGTCTGCTGGTGCTGGGACATTCCAAGCGCGACACCCTGGAAATTCCCAGGGCCTGGAGGGAACTGAAACTTCTAAAGCATGGCGACAGCCGGATGCGCCTGCTGGAAGCGGCTAATGATGGTGCCGGAACAGGCGATGGCGGTTCTGAAGCAGATACCAGACAATGATGACATTGACGGCGAGTATCCCAAAGACGAACGAGGGATTTTTCTTGTTATCGACCCTGATGATGAGTTCGTAGAGCTCGATGGGGATGAAGAACATGGATTCGCCGATGGCCAGCCAGCCGGCCCAGCTCACGCGAAAGGCCAGTCCGATGCCTTCGACGAGGGAGAACAGGCTGTAGGCGAGAGTGCCCACCGCGGCAAAGATGACCTTTGATTCCGTGAGTTTTCCGACTGCCGCCGCCAGGTCCACGAAAAACTTTCTCTCCGGGTTGACCTTGAGGTAGTGCAGCATTTTTTGGAAGTCGGCCGGCAGATCGTTGTCGGATAAGTTGAAGATAATGATTGCCAGGGCGACAAAGAGCAGGCCCTTCAAGAGTTTGAAAACGATGATTGCGTAAAGAGTTGGCGCCCTCCTTTTTTGGCAAGGCGCTTCATCGGCAGTGGCCCGATCTTCTTTCCTTCTGACGTTCACAGTTCTGTTGGAAGGCTCATCTTTCGACGAGACGCCTCCACCTTAATGTAATGGAGCACGACGGGCGCAAGCACCATTCCGGGAATTCCCATCATTTTCTCGCCCAGCACAATGCCGATGAGCATCAGCCACATCGGAGTCTTGATCCGGTTTCCGATGATTTTGCTGTTCAGGAAGTATTCGAGTTTATGGATGAGGACCAGGAACAGGAGAGCGAACCAGGCGGTTCTGGGGGAGATGGTGAAACCCACCGCGACGATCAGGGTATTGCTGAAAATATTGCCGATGATTGGCAGCAGCCCGCACAGGAATGTGAGGCCGATGATCACCGGCACGTATGGATATCCGTTCCAGATCAGGAACACCGCCGTCAAGCCGGTGTTCAAAGTCGAGATGATGAGCTGGGCGCCCATAACTTTGGCGAAGCTGAGATAAAACGCCTCGAAGCGGGCGCCCAGTTCATGCGCCAGGGTCGTGTAGAGGTTCTCGGGAGTTTGTCCGCACCGGGCGTCAGCCCCCCAACCGGGTTTCAGGAACAAACTCAGCGCTATGACCAGCCCAATCACGAGCAAGGCGATCTTGAAAAAGGCCAGCCGCGCGTAGCGACCGACGCCGGCCACTTCCTCCTGCACCTGCTTCAAAGCCACGTTCTTGAGGCTCGCGTAATCGGAAAAGGGCAGTTCGACGCCTTTCTTTTCCGCGTAACCGACTACTGCCGGAATGGTGGTCTCGGCAATCCTGGGCAACGCGATGTAGGCCTGGCGCGAAAAAAAGATGAGCCCCCAGGCGATCCCCGCCACCGCGATCACGTAGAGCGACACTCCTACAATCCGGTTGCCTTTGAAACTGAAACTTTGGAGCGCAAAATAGCCAAAAAGAATCGTCAGCACCAGGACCCCCAGGTTCAGCCACGCAGCCAAAATCAGCAATGCCGTGATGGCCGCATATGAAATGCGGACGGGTGTGCTCATCTTCTCGACTCTCCTGATGGATGTTACCGGATCTTTGGAACCAGGAAATCCACCAGCTCGGTGATCGCCATGCGATCCTGCCGGCCATCGTCACGATACCGTACCGTGACGGTGTCCTTGCGGCCGCTCAAGGGGCCTTCCTTGATTCCTTCCAGAGTTTCGAAATCAATAGTGACACAAAACGGGGTGCCCGCTTCATCCTGGCGCCGATACCTCCGGCCAATCGCGCCGGCATCGTCGTAGAACACATTCATGTGCGGCCTCAGCAGGTCGCGCACTTCCAGGGCCTTGCGCACCAGTTCGGGCTTGTTCTTCAACAGAGGCATCACGCCCACTTTGATTGGGGCGACCCGGGGATGGAATTTCAACACGACCCGCGTTTCGAGCTTTCCTTTTTCGTCGGGCATCTGGTCTTCCGAATAGGCATTGCAGATCAGCGCCAATATCAAGCGATCCACGCCGGCCGATGGTTCGATCACGTGCGGAATGTACTGGCCCTTTGCCAGGTTTTCGGAATCTCCCCGGGCCTGCTTTTCCGCCTCCGCCGCGTCCATGCCCGTCCGGGTAAGATAATTCAGCCGCGCCTTGTAATACCGCTCCCCCAGCTCCTTCTTCTTCGATTCTTCCAGCTTGCTCCACGCCCCTCGCAGCTCATCATCAAAAACACCCATCGACTTGCCCGAACAACGCGCGTGCTGCGATAAATCAAAATCGCTCCGGGCCGCAATCCCTTCGAGCTCCTGGGTGCCAAAGGGGAATTTAAAGAGGATATCCACCGTTGCGCGGGCGTAATGCGCCAGTTCCTCCGGCTTCTGCCAATACTCCTCCAGTGTCGCCCGGGACAGTCCAATGCCCTCATAGAATCGTATCCGCTCCTCGACCCAATATTTATGCCAGGCCTCCCAGCCCCAGCCCGGTTGTGGCTCCGGCGAACTCCCCGCAGGAGCAGGCCCTTCGATCCGGCCCGAAATCGCTTCGACCACCTCGTCCGGCTTGATGAAAAACTCCAGTTCCATTTGTTCGAATTCCCGCGATCGAAAAGTGAAGTTGCGCGGCGTCACTTCGTTTCGAAACGCCTTGCCGATTTGCGCGATCCCAAACGGCACCTTCTGCCGGGAGGTTTCCAGCACGTTCTTAAATTGAGCAAAGATCGCCTGCGCCGTCTCCGGTCTGAGATACGCAATGGTTGAGTCGTCCTGCACCGGGCCCACGTGCGTCTGGAACATCAGGTTGAATGCCCGTGGCGCCGTCTTCTCCCCGTGACATTCCGAGACCATTTTGCTCGGTTTTTGAGGGCAGGGAATCTCGCTGGTCTGATCGGCCCGAAACCGGCCCTTGCACGTCTTGCAGTCGATCATCGGGTCGGTGAAAGTGTCCACGTGCCCGCTGGCCTTCCAGATTTGCGGGTGCATGATGATCGTGGCGTCGAGGCCCGCGACGTCGTCGCGCTGACGGGTCATGACGTTCCACCAAAGCTCCTTGACGTTTCGCTTGAGTTCGACCCCCAGCGGGCCGTAGTCCCAAAAACCATTGATGCCACCGTAAATCTCCGAGGATTGATAGATGAATCCGCGTCGCTTGCACAGCGACACGATTTTTTCCATGACAACGTTCTCTTTAGGCTCCGCCATAAGACGCACAGTTTTCGCCATGCACACTGTCCTGTCAACGCTTGTGACCGTACCTGCCGCCGCATCGGAGGTGCTGATCTTGTGAATAACATCCTGTAACTTTCATTTGAAAAATGGAACCGGGCAGGTAGGGTTTTCGCGGTTCTCGAGCTTGCGCATGTCGGGGACTGAGTGTGTCAGGGGGTGGTGCTTCGCTCGGCCACCCCCTCTTCTTTCCTGTGGAGGTGCAGGCGCGGTAGCAGTTCTTCAGCCCGCCGACGATTTGCTTGCGGGTAGGCCTCGGCGTGCGAGAACGGCCGAGCCACTTCTCCCTCTCATTGACGGATCGCTTTGCATGAGACAGGCTCAGCACCCGAACAGGGGCCGCGACCTCCTGAAATGAAATATTTTAAAGCCATTGCCGCCATGTCCCTCAACCGGGTCATCGGCGCCGCCAATGCCATTCCCTGGCATTTGCCCGAGGATTTCAAGTGGTTCAAGAAAATGACGTCCGGCAACGTGGTCATCATGGGGCGAAAGACATTCGAAAGCCTCGGCAAAGCGCTGCCCAGCCGGCTCACTGTCGTCCTGACCCGCCACCCCATACGCCTTCGAAAGCAGCATCCGGAATTGTTTGGCCGGTCCACGCTCGGAATTCGCGCGCGCGCCATCAGGAAACCCTTCCAGTTTGATCTGCCGAAATTCGGGGTCCAAACCAAGCACCAGGTCCGGCTGGAAACCGACCTGCTGAAATTGGATCCGGCGCAGTTTTCCACCGACGTGTTCATCTGCGGAGGAGCCCAGGTTTACGAGCAGGCTCTGCCGCTGTGCTCGGATCTTTACCTGACCGTGGTCAAACAAGAGGTGGCAGGGGACGCCTTTTTCCCGCCATTCGAGAAACGGTTCCGGCTGGTCGAAACGATTCGCGACACGCCGGAATTCTCCATGCTTCACTATCAAAATGCCGCTCTCAGCAGGGCGGTTCGGCCGGAGGCGGGCGCCTGAGGCCTGAGCCCTGCGCAAATGTGTTGCTTTCTCCGGCTTGGGAACTGTAAATCTGGCGGGCAGAATCCGGGCGAAGCATGCATCAATCCTCGTTAACCTGTTTCGGTGTCGGCGATGGGTTCCCATGCGCCGACCGCAATCATGCTTCGTTTCTTTACCGGCTCCGAAACTCTTCCGTGCTGATTGATTGTGGCGAATCGGTCGACAGTTGCTATCAGTCGAGCGATTTGAGCTACGATCTGTTCGACAGCATTCTTATTTCGCATCTGCATGCCGATCATATTGCCGGGTTGTTCATGCTGATCCAGGGTTGCTGGCTCGAGGGCCGGCGCAAGCCGCTGAGAATTTATCTGCCCGACTCGGCCATTGCTGTCGTGCGGTCCATGTTGGCCGCGTCGTTTTTATTCGAGGAGCTGTTCAAGTTTCGGCTGGAACTGCTGCCGCTGAAGCCCGGCCGGGCCGTGGCGGTCCGCGATATTCGCGTCACTCCGTTCCAGACGACGCATCTGGACCGGACGCGCGGGCAGTTTCAGAAAAAGTATGGGAATATTTTCGAATCGTTCTGTTTTCTGCTGGAGCGGGGGCGCCTGCGCATCGGGCACAGCGCGGACCTGGGCAGGCCTGAAGACCTGGACCCGCTGTTCTCGAAACCCGTTGACCTGCTCGTTTGTGAAATGTCGCATTTCACAGCCGAAGAAATCCTGTCCTACCTCGCGCTCCGGCCGGTCCAGCGGGTGGTGTTTGTCCACCTGGCGCGCCCGTACTGGGCCAAACTTCCGCAACTCCGGCGTCTCGCGGCCAAAAAGATGCCTCACATCCCGCACACGTTCGCCAGGGATGGCGCGGTGATCCCGTTCTAGTCCAGTGTCGAAGATGTTGAAATCGTCCGGGGCGCTTGCTCTTGCAACTTTGGCGAGCCGCATTCTGGGGATGGCTCGCGACATTGTGTATTCCAATTTCATGGGCGTCACGCCCGTCGCCAGCGCGTTCATGCTGGCCTTCCAGGTCCCCAACCTGTTTCGCCGGCTCCTGGGAGAGGGCGCTCTGACGGCAGCGTTTATCCCGATTTTCAAAAAGAAGGAGGTCCAGGAAGGCGAGCAGGAAATGTGGCGGGCGGCCAACGCCGTCATCAGCGGCCTGGTCGTATCGGCATCGGCGGTGAGCGCCCTGGCGATGCTGGGCATCACGCTCGCTCTTGCCACCGGCGCCTTCACCGCCGAAACAGAACTCATGCTGCGGCTTCTGCGCATCATGTTCCCGTACACACTCCTGGTCTGCCTGGCAGCGGCCCTGATTGGAATGGCCAATGCCCGCAATCATTTCTTCGTCCCTGCGCTGGGCGCATCGGCCTTGAACGTCGTCATGATTGCCAGCGTCTGGTGGCTGGCTCCCCGCTTGGGCGCCACCCTGGACAAGAGGATTTTCGCCCTCGCGATAGGTGTGCTGGTCGCCGGAGTTGTCCAGGCGGCCTTTCAGCTCCCGGGCCTGCGCCGGGAAGGATTCCGCTACCGATGGGTCTCCCCATGGAATGATCCCACCGTTCGGGAAGTGGTTCGAAAGATGGTGCCGGCCTCGATCGGCGTGGCTGCCTTCCAATTGAATGTCCTGCTCACCCAGGCGTTTTCATTCTGGTTCGACAAGCAGATTGTCTCGATTTTTTATTACGCAGTCCGGCTGATGGAATTTCCCCAGGGCATGTTCGGGATTTCCCTCGCCACGTACCTGCTGCCCACGCTGTCAGGCCTGGCTTCGGAAAAGAAATATCCCGAGTTCCGTCAAACCCTGAAGCAAGGCCTGGGTTACCTGGGGTTTGTGAACCTGCTGGCGGGAGCGATGGCCTTCGCGCTGGCCGAGCCGATCGTGCGGTTGATTTTCGAGCACGGCAAGTTCAGCGCCGCTGCAACCCCGCGCGTCGCAGCCGTCCTGATGGCGCTGGCGCCGGGCCTGTTCTTCTTTTCGGCCGTCAACATCCTGGCCCGGGCTTTCTATGCTTTGCACGACATCCGAACACCAATGAAGATCAGCATCTTCTGCCTGGGGGTGAACCTTTTGCTGGCTGTTTCGCTCGTGCAACATTTTCGGGAATTGGGCCTGGGTGCGGCGAATACGTTAAGCGCCATCTGCAACGCCGCCTTGCTCGTGTTCGCGCTTCGCAAAAAGCTGTCACGCCTGGAAATGAGCGAATTAAAACGCCACCTGGCAATTCTGTTCCTTGCTGCCGCCGCCTCGGCGCTCATCGCGTGGGGACTTTGGAAGACGATTGACGCCCGCTGGGGACACGCGGCATTCGCGTTGCGCATGCTCGGTGTGTTCGGCCCGATGAGCGCCGGTGGACTGTTCTTCTGGCTCGTCGCGCTGGCGGCCAAAATCCCGGCCGCCCGGGAAATCATGGCTTTGTTTCGCCGCCGGATTCAACCGGTGTCAAATTAAGCCGCTCCGGAACGGTCGCGCCGGCGGGCAGAAAATCCACCTTCTCAAAACCCAGCCCAAGGAACAGGTTGGCCAATTGGCTCTGCGCGCGCTCCTGCGCATCTTTCAGTATCCCTCCCACGCGCGCCGCGCGACGCAGATCGTCGACGGCATTCTGACGGACCGTCTGCTCCAGGTCCCTGTCAGGCGGAGCGAGCAACCCGGATTTCCGATCGATGACTTTTGTCTGCGATTCGTCCAGGTACGTGTCAAAAACCTCTGGTGGCGGAAGGTGCACTTCGATGTGTTTGCCGGACACCCGCAGGTCCTCCGGTTTCATCCGTTTGAGGTCGATGCCGGCTTTCACGATTCCATGGGCCAGCAGCAGCAGCCGGTTCTCGCTTCCCAGGGCCTGCCCGATCATATTGGAGGACGGCACTTCAATTCCTTCGACTTTTTCGAGGACATACTTGACCGTGACGAGTTCGGAGAGCGTCTGGACCTGCTGCAAGAGCGCCGGCGTATTGTAAATGCGGGCTGTCTGGCCGGAGGACATGCGGCCCAGGCGCATGCCGAAATAAAGCCCGAACCCGAAAATCAGGATCACCAGGATCAACGCCAGGGCTCGTTTGAGCTTCCGCATGAAAGGGAGCTTACGCGCTTTGATTTTGTTGCAAAGCGTGAAGTCGCTTGCCTGGCTCCGAAGGAGCGCATTTCACTTCTTTGGGTGGTCCCTCTTAATCCTAATCCTCATCTCAATCCTAATCTCCTTCGTGCATCCGGGCGATGAACGCCAAAGAGTCCTGATAAATCTCCAGCTTTTCGTGGTCAAAGAGCGTATTCATCAGATTAGGATTAAGAGAAAGATTAAGATTAGGAGCCTGGGCCGCGTTACCCAAAAAA
>DASRKU010000083.1:0-10691 GCA_035648815.1 Verrucomicrobiia bacterium
TTCCAGGGCTCGTCCCCACCGTAAATCGGGGAGCCTGGGATGGTCACCTTGGGCTCTGAAGCGAGCGTCGCCGGACGCCATGCGGCCCCGGCATAGGAGGATTCCCAGCCTTTCTGAGAATTGATTTCACGGTTGTCCACAACCATCGAAACCCAGAGTGCCGGAGGCCCATTGGAGTTGATGACCGTAACGGCCATCCTGTTTGTCCCGGCAACCCAATCGGCGGCGACTGAAAAGATTACGGGGCGTTTCCAATTTCGTTGGGGATTGAGGGGCGCGACAACGGTCTTTCCATTGATTTGAAGCGTGTATCGATGAAAGGCGGCGATCTTCAATACGGCGTTTGTCGGGACCCGATCCAGGGTGAAGGAGGTTTTGAAGATGGTGGCGGACTCAAAGACGTTGTGGATGCGCATGTCCAGGGCGGCGGGGTAAATGATCCACTCGGCCGGGCGCATGGGTGGCAGGAATTGGATCGAGGCACGGCGGGAGTTGCTCCACCACAATCCGCCAGCGGCACCCAGCAATGCGAATACCACCAGACACACCGCGGTTCGGCGCATTGGTTGAGAATCGAAGAAGCGAGGTGAAGAATTCAAATGGGAATCAGATCAATTTTCCCGATTGAATTACCATTTCGCCTGCTTGAACACAAGCAAGGCAATGGCGGCGGGTGCTGGTGATCTCAGACTCCGCCGGTATGCGACTATGAGCCAGAGACCTCCGCCAGGTTTTGGAGTGCGGCTGCCCTCTGCCGCTTTTTAAACGCGGGCACCTTCGATAGTTAACATTCTCTCCCAGGCTGACCCAGCGCACAAAGCGCCAGAGGGCTGGCGCACTCCAGGACGCTACCGCGCGAATCAGAGCTCGGGGAATTCCGCTAAGTCTTGGCTCGTCTTTGCTACGGCGTGTACGAGGACACCACCGACCATTGGCCGCGGACTAGCTTGCGGACTTGCGGGGTGCCGGGCGGGAGCTTGGCCTGATTCAGGAAGTTGACGTCAAAGGCCCACTTGCGCAGGGGCGGATTGTAGTAGTTTCCGGTCTGTTGCCAAAGATTCGTCGCAAACCGGCTGTCGAACATCACAACCATCGAACCGTTGTAAGTCAAAGATCGATTGCTCCAGTCCTCGAGAAAACGAGGAAAGTTTTCCACGCCGCCGCTGTAGTATTTGGATGATCCAACCGCGGTGGTTTCCACAATCCCACCCAGAAACGCAGCGTTCACAGTTGTGTTCGCCGCCGCGCGCTGGGCAAGAGTGGTGCCGGCGTCGTTATCATTCCAGTTTTGCGAAAGGATCGTAATGGAATCTCCCACCAGCGAGGCCGGAAGGGTCTGCAACGTGTTCGTCTGGCCTGGAGTGATGTCGCCGTTGTTGAGATTGAAATGACCTTTCACATACAACGGCAGTTGCGTCGCGACAGTGAGTCCGCTGTTGGGCAATGCCGCCCCATTGACGACGCGAACCACGGTGAGTTTTCCCGAGGCAACCCGCTTGTCATCCACATATACGGAATCCAGTTCATGGCCGGTCGTGAGCTTCGCCAGCGCGTTCACCCCGGACCCTTTGGTCGGGTCCTGAATCCATGTTTTCAAAGCCGCCACATCAATCTGGCTCGTAATGGTGTTTTTATTCTCCCGCAGATCCTTGAAGGAATTGGTCGTCGTAAGGAAGGAATAGCCCGTTACTGGCCCGTTGGTAACGTCGGGCTGGATCGGGGTGAAATTGTTCCACAAACCGGCGGTGACTTGCACGCCATTGGTCGTCGTCGTGATAATCAGGTCCGCTTTGTTGTAATACCGTTGCTGGCCGATCTCGGAGGCCGGGTCCTCTCCCTGAGGCGGCGGCTTCAGAATTTCCTGCACTGAAGACGGGCTGTTATCGGTGCTCACCGGCAATGTCAGCGCGCCCACCTTCTCCAGATGTTGAGTGTCATACACCGGCGGCACTTTTGAAGAGCCATACTGTGGATCGTTGGGATCGCGGTTGTTGATGATCATCCCCGCGGCAGTGACGAAATCCCTGTACTCCAGGCCGCTGACCGGGGCTGTGTAGATGGTGCCATTGCTGTGCACTTTGCCCGTGATGATCATTTGAGGTCCCGGATTGATCTCAAGGTTGAGCGTGTAAAAAATTGCGAACTGGAACACCGGGATGGCGGCCAATTGGATATGCTGGCTGACGGCCACGGGCACGTCATACATCTGCCTCAGCATGCGGGCCTGGGCCGTGATGCGAAATGGCATGACGAGGCCATACAGGCCGGCAAATTGGGAGTTCAAATTGGTCACGGTGGCGGGGCCAAGGCTGATGACGCCGGTTTGATTGACATCGCCCGCACCATCACCAAATTCAAATTGCAACGGCCAGGTGCCCTGAATTGTGCCAGGTGTCAGGTTTCTATAGAAACCCAGGTCGGCATTGACACTCTGGCATAGAAAATCGCGGTTCATTTGAGCAATCACCATTTCGGTCGCCCCTTCCGCGGCGGCCAGGCTCGCGTTGTAAAGATTATTGCGGGTGGTCAGGGACGATTCCCGCGCGCCCCAGGCCAGCACGCTGGCCAGGAGCACCAACATCATCCCCACAACTCCCATGGTGACGAGCAACGCATACGCGGCGTCGCGGGCGGAAGGTCTGCAGGTTATCTTGTTCATGAGCCCAGTCCTTTCTCGTCGTTCATTCAATCAGCCGCCGCGTGATCCGCGTCTGGAGCCGGTAATAGTCATACATCCCCCCGTTCCCCACCGTCGCAACCGGGTATTCCCACCGGTAAAACTCCATCGTCAAACGTATGACGCGGTTGTTCTGCTCGTTGGTCAGAACGTTTCCCTGAAAATCCTCGGCCTGGAAGATGAGCTGATTGGTGATGAAACCGGCGATAACTTCCGGCTGCGAGTTCAGACTCGTCACCCTCTTCAAGCTGTTGTCGCCGGCGTCCAGGTAATACCGGATGTAGGATGCCGTATTCGTTGTTGGATAAATCTGAAGCGAATTGCCAACCTGGGGAGCGTTATCGGCGATTCGCGTGAATACGGCATTGTCCCCGGTGCCGATCATCAGGACTTTGCCTGTCCGGATTTCGTTTCGCACCTGGTTCAGCGCTTTGCGGCCGGCGGCTGTGGCGGCAAATTTGGTTTCCGACACGCGCTCCAGGCGCATCCCAAAAAGCTGGCACGCGATCAGGGTCAGCACGAGCAGTGAGAAGATTGCCATGACAATCATCATTTCCGGGAGCGTGAACGCCCGGCGGAGGTCGGCAGGGCGGCCCTGTTGAAATACAAAACCGGGGTTCATTGATCCGGGGCGCGCAGGGTGAGGATTGTGTTCGTGTAAACTTTTCCCATAAAATTCCACGTGCAATCGGACCGGATCATGCGCAGGGGCGGATTCGCGGAGGCGACAGTCACGCTGATATAATTTGTTGCGTAAGTCACCTGCCCCGCGACGGGAATGTCCAGCGTGTTGAGGCTTGTGAAATTCGTGGGCGGAAGTTCATCCATCATGGGCCAGGTTTGCGGATCCCATTTTGCCGCCCGGGCCTGTTCGATTCCCTGGGAAGCAAGGGACTGCGCCGCGAGCGATCGCCCGTTCCACTCCGCGCGCCGCGCCGCATGAACGTACCCGTAAATCACGCCCTGCATCACTATCGTCAGCAACGCGATGGCCATCACGACTTCGGACAACGTAAACGCGCGCAGCACTCTGGTTCCGGGATTCGATCTTTGAAGCAGACCCTGCATAACACAATGCGATAAACAACAACTCACGAGCACCGCGCGCGCGACGATTCACATGAGCAGTCGCTATATCAGCAATACCCAGGCTCTTGCGAAGAGCGTGATCGTGCGTTTGCCGGGCCGCGCGCCAGGCGACGGCGCTCCGCCATTTCTTCTTTAACGACTCTCTGCACCGATTACTTTATAAAGAGCAGCCGAGCCCGGCATCCACACGGCTCGGTTCGGTCCCAGCGGCCTTCCCTGGTCCTGTGTGTCCGCGCGAAAGCTTTGCATTGCACGGCATTTTTTCAGGCACTCTTCGGGTTTGCGGACGGCGGTGGAGACGGTGGGCTGGGATAAAGCCATCGCGATGGGCGGCATAAGGCATAGCGGCGCTGAAGCGCACGCACTCCACGCGCTGGCGCGCTAATCAACACTTCGCCGTACGGCAGCGGCTCAGAACTGCAACACCTGTTTCTCGCCGCGATAAGAGATCACCTTGTCGGGGTTGCCCGTGATCTCAATTCCTGCGCCGTGGCCTTTGCCCGGGATGACAATTTGAAAACTGCGTTCCTTCAGCATTCCAGGGAAGGAGCCTTTTCTGTCGTCGATCGTGAGCTGCCGGCTGGCATCGTCCCAATGAAATGTGATCGTGGAATAAACTCCCCGCTCGTAATTGTAGCTGTCGTTCTCATCCTCGTACAACGTGAACGTCCCGTCCGCCCCCGGATAAATCCGAACTTCGAGCGGGTCGGCCGGTTTTTCAGCGGCATATTGGACGAAAGGACCCATGGGAAGAATGGATCCAGCCCTGACCAGAAGAGGGATTTTATCAATGGGGGCATCGGCCTGGATAGTTTGGCCGCCCGCGACACTCTCTCCGGTCCAGAAATCCACCCACCCCGTTCCGGCCGGCAAGTACACCGGCCTGGTTTGCTGGCGGGTTTCAGGCGTTTTTTCCCGCGCAAAAATTTCCGGCGTTTTCCAGAAAAGCTGTGCCCGGAAGGCGCCAAGCACGCTGTTGGCCGTCTCGAACGCAAAATCGTATTCCTTCCCGGCAACCAGGTCCACGGGCTCGGTGTAAGCCTCCACTGAATTGTAATTATTGTGAAGTTCTTTGCCGTCCAAAAACACCCGCTTCGGACCAAAACTCTTCATCTGGAACCGGTGCGGCCCGGTTTGTGTCGGAACCAGCTTGCCCTCCCATCGCATTGAAAACGTGGGCTCCTTGATAAACTCAGGCCAGCCCGTATACCAAAACAGATTGATGTTCGGTTCCACCTGCTCGCGCACCAATTCCTTAAAGTCCGCGTCTTTGTAATACCGGGCCGTCAACCCCGGCTTTCCGTCCCGGGTCCTGAAGTTTTCCGGCGCGACAGGGATGGTGCTCTCAGGCGGCCGATGAAGCATGTATTCCGTCACCGGGCACACCATCAGCGCAGGGCCGAACATGAACTGGTCGTCCACCCCGTAGGTGTTTTTATCCTTCGGAAAATCCATCGGCAAACCGCGCATGATCGTGTAGCCCTGGTCCGTCACTTTCCACGCCTGCGAATAGATGTACGGCAGCAGCCGGTAACGCAGGTTGTCAAACTTCACAAGGACGTCGCTGAAATCTCCGAACTCCCAGATCTCGCGCGGTGTTTCGGAGCCGTGCGATCGAAAGATCGGGCAGAACGCGCCAAGCTGGAACATTCGCGTGTACAGCTCCTGGTAGGCAGGGTCCTTGCCGCCATTGGAAAATACACCCTCATACGCGCCAATCACAAAAGCCCCAATGTCGAAGGTCCAATAAGGAATCCCAGCCATGCTGTGATTGAGTCCGGCCGAAATCTGTTTCCGGTACACATCCCAGTTGGCCCCGATGTCGCCCGACCATGTGGTCGCCGCGGCGCGCTGCTGCCCCGCGAAGGTCGAACGGGTCAGGATATACACTCGCTTCTGATCATTTTCCTTCCGCAGGTGCCGGTACAAACTGTCGGTCATCACCAGCGAAAACGGGTTGAGATACCTCGCCCAGGAACCCAGGTAATTGGTCCCGATCCGTTTCATCTCAAACTCTTCGCCCTCCTTGGTGAGAGCGTTGATCACGTCCGGCTCCGTAGAATCAATCCACCATCCGTCGATGCCCTTGGAATACAATCCATCCTTCAGATGCTTCCAGTAAATCTCGTTCGCCTCGGGGTTGTAGGCGTCGTAGTACTTGAAACCGGCCCACCCAAAGGGCGGGTACAGAAATCCGTGCCGGTCCATGTCCTTGTAGATTTCCGAGTCCGGACCGAGCCCCGGCCAGATGGAAATCATGAAATGAAAATTCATGTTGTGGAGTTCATCCACCATTTCCTTCGGATTGGGATATCGCGTTTCGTCAAATTGCATGCTGCTCCAGTTCCTGATCCCGGCCCAGTAATTCCAATCCTGAATGATGTTATCGATGGGAATCTGCCGTTTCCGATATTCGTGCGCGACGGACAGCACTTCATCGCGGGTGTGATAATGCTCCTTGCTCTGCCAGTAGCCATAAGCCCATTTCCCGTACATGGGCGCCTGGCCCGTCAGGTTGCGATACCCGGCAATCACTCCATCCATGCTCTCGCCACTCACAAAATAATAATCCACCGCATCGGCCACGTCCGACCATATCGACATTTTTCCAGAACCGTCGCTGAAAATGGTTTTGGAGCAATTGTCCCAGAGAATCCCATACGGCCGGGTCGATATCAGGAACGGGGTGACCGCCTCGGTGTTGGCCTGCACCAGCTTCACCGTGCGCCCGCGATAATTCATGAAACCGGATTGATGCTGGCCCAGGCCGTAAATGCCCTCGCCGCCGGGACTGAAATCCTGCTGCACGCTGTATGCATTGGTCTCATACGCGATCGAAAGAGGTGTCAGGATCGCAGGGCCTTTCTCCTTCAAAAGAACCGACCCGTCTGCTGAGAGAAATTGAATCGCTCCGTTCTTTTTTGACAATTGCACTATGAGCTTCGGTGATCGCAGCCACACCTGCCCCGCCTGATCCTGCATCTGAATATCGAGCTGGGGCAGTTCCTTTTGGATGACGACCAGGCTCGGGGCGGGAATTTTGGCACCCGACAGCCATTTCACGACCCGGACGGAGCCGTCGGCGTAGAACTGAATTTTTACGTTCGTCGCGCCGGAGTTCCACTGAATTCCATTTTCGACGGGCTTTGCCTTCGAGGATAGTGCGCGCGCCGATGTGGGATTGGAACCGGCGTTTCGAGTCGAGCAGGACAACGGCAGGAGAAGCAGGCCGGTGAACCCGAGTAAAGCGATGCGCGCAGCGGCGGAGAAACATTTCATGTCGGTTTTATTTTGGATGGACTTGATGTTGCCAACTCGATTCAGGGTATTCGCCGGACCGCCGGGCACAAGAGATAATGTTCTCGCTCCCCTCCGGGTTGGCGCCCTTTCACCTCTCACCTCCCGCCTCTCACTTCCTCGCCGCCGCCTTCTTCGCGCATTCCAAAAATCTTGCGGCGGGCGGATCCAGGCGGTCCCTGGGCCAGGCAGCTCCCACAATCAAAGGCTCCGGCTCGGGCGATAGCGGCAGCAGCTTGAGCCGCTGTCCGGCAAAACAGCTCAGCGACTCCGGGACGAGGGCCACGCCGCAGCCTGGGTGTTGACGAGGCCGCTGGCGAGCCGCTGATTGCCTACAGCCGCAAGGATTACCCGGAGTATCACGATCTTCTGGCCGCGGTTTTTGAGTCGAGGCGAAAGAAGCTGCGCATTGCGGAGGAGCACGACAGCGTCAGCAGCCTGATTGCCGCCGTCGAAGCCGGATGCGGCGTGCGGCGAGCGCGCTCGATGGGGACACGGCCAGGCGCAGAGGATCGCGCGCCAGTTCCTGGAAATTTAAACCTCGCGCCATCGCGCCGTCCGGCTTCACCACAAATGCAATCTGCAGCTTCCCCGCTCTTAATCCGCCCAGCATTTCCTCGCTCGATAAATCGTGCAACACCACCCGCCATCCAGCCTGCTCCAACTGGAAAGCCCGCAATGTCGGCGGCAATATCCTCGCGGTCAGCGACGGCGCATACCCGACATGAATTTCCGACGCCGCCCCGGTGGCAGCAGCGCGCGCCGCCTTGACGCCCTGTTCAGCCCGTTGGAGCACCGCGCGCGCCTCGATCAAAAATGTCCGGCCCGCCTCGGTCAACCGGACAGACTTGGCCCCGCGTTTGAGGAGCAAAAACCCAAGTTCGTCCTCCAGATCGCGTATCTGCCGGCTCAAGGCCGGTTGCGACACGTGCAGCTTCAAGGCCGCGCGCGAGACGTTTTCCTCTTCGGCGACGGCGATGAAATACCGGAGATGGCGCAGTTCCATTGTCCTGCGAGCATACCTTCTGGCTATGGTCAGGCAAGAAACTTGGTCTTTCCCAGGATAGGGCGGCCTGTGGAAGTGTGTAGCATGAAAATACGAAGAGCAAACGAACGGGGCCACGCCAATCATGGATGGCTCGATACTTATCACACCTTCAGCTTCGCGGATTATTATGATCCCCAGTGGATGGGATTTCGCAGTCTGCGTGTCATCAACGATGACCTCGTGATGCCGGGCATGGGCTTCGGCACGCACGGGCATCGCGACATGGAAATCATCACGTACGTCCTGAGCGGCGCATTGGAGCACAAGGATTCCATGGGCAACGGGCGCGTCATCACTCCGGGAGAGGTCCAGTACATGGCCGCGGGCACCGGGGTCCAGCACAGCGAATTCAACCCCGCCGCGAATGAGGCCGTGCATTTGCTGCAGATCTGGATTCAGCCTGACAAAAGTGGCGTGACACCGCGTTACGCCGAAAAGTCGCTGAAGAACGCCGCGCCTGGAAAACTCCAGCTTGTCACAAGCCAGACGGGACGGGACGGGTCAATCGCCATCCACCAGGATGCCGACCTGTGGCTCGCGAGGCTCAATCCAGGCAATCGCGTCACGCACCGCCTGGCTGCGGGCCGCCATGCCTGGGTCCATGTGGCCGAGGGACAAGTCTCGCTCAACGGCGAGCAACTCGAAGCCGGCGATGCCGCTGCGGTGACAGGTGAAAAGGCGCTGGAACTGTCAGGCACAAAAGCCGCGCAGATCCTGCTGTTTGATCTGAATTGAAAGCCGCTGGCGCCGGGCTTCAGGATTGAAAAGCGTCCTGGAGCCCGGCAGATTTTCATTTCTGCATGGGGACGAGCCGTCGCCACCGGAAAAATCACTTCTGCTCCGCTCGGTAAAAGCGCGATCGCGCATTGGTTGCGGTAGCGTCTTGGATCAACACCGCACCGACAGTGGGAGGGTTGGTGTAGATCGGCTCCCAATCCCGGAGGTTCGTCGACGCATAGACGATAACGGGCCCGTGTCCCGACAATCCTGTGAGACGCGAAGAGAATCCCTCCTTGGCCATGGCCGGAGCGTCAAAACGGACCGGGCCAATTTCAAATGAACCGCCTTCTGAAGCACGATAGAAGCGGATGGAATAGTCTCGCGCGGATAAGTCGATAAAGTCCAATGATCCGACCACAGGAGGGTTCAGCAGGATCGGGTGCCAGACTAACAGGTCACTCGAAGCCTCGATCATTACGGGCCCGGCGCCTGCGAGATTCAGCACGTGCAAGTGCATGCCATCAGGGGTCATTCGAAGGCCTTCAACATCAAATCGCAAAGGCTGGCGGCTCACAGCCACGGTCGCATCCGAGGTGACGACTGAACCCAGCGCATTGCTCGCGACGCAATGGTAGCCTCCGGCGCTGGTCACCAGCAGATTAGTCACAACGAGGAGCGCATTGGTGGCCCCAGCTATGTTGGTTCCATTCAATTGCCACTGATAATGCATCGGCGCGGCACCGACGATGCCTGCGTTGAGAATCAACGTGTCACCGGTGGCAATCGCGTGATTGAACAGTGGCGCGGCGACTTGTGGTGAACCATCACTCAACAAAGCCAGGCAGTGTTCGGCCCCGCTTGAGATCGAAACGACGTTGGTGGCGGCAAACGGGACGTTGGTTTGCCCGCCGGAATTGTCGCCCCAAACGACGACTGTTCCGTCACTCTTGAGCGCCATGCTTTGGACCCAGCCGGCCGAAATTGCGACTACGTTGCTCAGGCCCGGCGGAATGTTTGCCTTCCCGTAATCGTTGTTTCCCCACGCGACGACGGTGCCATCAACTCTCAATGCAAGGCTGTGGGACCAGCCGGCCGCAACTGCGACGATGTTCGTCAAATCAGCAGGAACATTCGTCTGTTCCGGATAATAGTATCCCCAGGTGTCTACGGTGCCGTCATTCTTCAGGACGAGGCAATGGGCTTCCCCACAGGCAATGCTGAGGCCATTGGTTAGCCCGGCGGGCACATTGGTTTGGCCGTGATCATCGTTTCCCCAGGCCACGAGGCTTCCATCCTTCAAAAGTGCGAGGCTGAATTGGTAGCCGGCGGCAATGGCCGCCGCATTGGTGACGGTGGCAGGAACTATGTCGCCAGCGGCGATGACTGCGCCATTAGTCTGCAGGGCAAGCATATGAGTGATTCCCGCGGCGATCGAAAGGATGCCCGAAGGCGCAGGGGAAAAACTTGGCTCGGCCAATCCCCAGCAGACGACGGAACCATCTGCGTTAACGGCCACGCTGTAATCCGAGCCGGCGGCAAAAACAGTAACGTTGGAGAGAGTCGCGGGAACAGTGGCCTTGCCGAATTGATTGTTTCCCCACGCCAGAAGCAACGATGACAGCAGTTCGATTGTCGCATTGGAACTAACGACAGTGCTGCAGGCGTTACTGATGACCACACGGAACGTTCCGAGATTATTTGATTGCACGCAGGACAGGAGCAAAGTCGAATTGGTAGCCCCAGGGATGTCGGCGCCGTCGAATTGCCACTGGTATGCTAGAGGAGCAGAGCCGCGAGCGATAACGGCGAACGTGCCGTTTCCTCCGCGCACCATTCTTTGGCTGGCGGGTTGGACCAGGA